>JAERMN010000354.1 GCA_016844625.1 Deltaproteobacteria bacterium | reverse complement strand
GCAGGCAAACGCGTAGGTCTGCGACTGGCGCGGCCGCGTGTAAGGACCGGGGATGCGACCATGCGCCAGAGTCTCGGTCGCGGGCGCATTCAAGAACGCCAGAATCGAACCCACCATCGTCGCGTCAATCTGCTGGCCTTTGCCGGTCTGATTGCGCGCCATCAGCGCGCCCAAAACCCCCAGCGCCGAAAACATGCCGCTCAAGCAATCCGCATACGCCGGGCCAACCGGCTTGGGATTTTGCGGGTCCATCAAGACGCTCATCATGCCGCCCATGCCCTGACCCACGGTGTCGTAGGCTGGTCGTTTGACGTAAGGACCGGTCGGGCCGGTGCCGGTGATCGAGCAGCAAACAATTCGCTCGTTGATCTGCTTGAGCGACTCGAAATCGATGCCGAGTTTCTTGGTCACGCCGGGCCGGTAGTTATCCATTACCACGTCGGCTGCTTTGACCATGCCGTAGAAAATCTCTTTCCCCTCCGGCGTCTGCAAGTTGAGCGTCACGCTTTTCTTGCCGCGATTGTAAGCCCAAAAGTTCGGCTGATCGCCGCCGAAGTCCCAACCGCGAAACGGATCGCCGCCCTTGGGATTTTCTACTTTAATAACTTCCGCGCCCATGTCCGCCAGCAACATCGCGCCGTATGGCCCGGAAATAAAATTACCCAATTCCAGAACCCGAATACCCGCCAAACAACCGCTCATGTTTGTGTCTCCTTAATTTTCTTTTCTTACTAATGCCTATTGCCTGATGCCTTCATATTCAGGTAATGAATTTCATATCCCCCATTTCACAGGAGAACAAGATGGCCACAGCACCACCGGTTACTGACACACTGGCGCACTTCGTTACGGAAACGGATTTCGCGACGATCTCCGAAAAAACTCGGGCCAACGCCAAGCTGCATATCCTCGACACCCTCGGCGTGGCGTTGGCCGGCTCCAAAACTTCCGTTGCGGAGATCGCGATCGACTACTGCAGGACACTCGGCGCGTCGAGCGCAGCATCGATCTGGGGCACGAAAGCCAAAGCGTCAGTCTCCACCGCGGCCTTTGCCAATGGTCTGCTATCTCACGCGCTCGACTACGACGACTGGGACGCGTTTATCCATGTCGGCCATCCGTCAAGCATGCTCGTCGGCGCTGCGTTGCCGCTCGCGGAAAATATCGGAGCGTCGGGCCAAGACTTGCTCAAAGCCTACGTGCTCGCCATGGAAGTGATCTGCAAGCTCGCCGCGCACTCGCCCAACATGCAGGACCGCGGCTTTCATAGCACGCCGGTATTTGGCAGCCTCGGCGCCGCCGTGGCGTGCGGCAGTTTATTGAAGCTCGATGCGGCAAAGCTCAAAGCCGCGCTGGGCATCGCCGCCTCTGCCGCCGGCGGCATCCACCGCCAGCAAGGCTCCATGGTCAAACCGTTTCACGCCGGCAACTCCGCGCGCAACGGCGCAGAGGCCGCATTGCTCGCTAGCAACGGCTTTACCGCCGACGCCGCCATTTTTGAAGCGCCGCGCGGCTTCTGCGACACCTTCTTCGGCAAAGACACCTGCGACTACGACAAGATGATCGAGAACCTCGGCAAGCCGTTTTTTTTAGAAACCCCGGGCATGGGTTTGAAATGGCACCCATGCAGCGCGCCGCAGTTTCTCGCCGCCGACGCCGCGCTCTACTTGAAGCATAAGCACAAGATCAACATCGCCGATGTCGTGAAAATGGAAGTGAGCATCCCGCCGCTGCGCTACCAACGCCACTACTCAGCCGAAGTAAAAACCGGCCTGCGCGGCAAGTTCGCAATTAACTACGTCGTCGCCATGTGCGTTCTCGACGGCAAGCTCGAGATCGCGACCTTCACCGACGAAAAGGTCAATCAGCCGCAAGTGCAAGACGCCTTCAGCAAAGTCAAAGTCATCGTCGACGAGTCGATCCCCGAACCCGGCCCGTATTGTCCCGTCACGGTCGAGTTAAAAGACGGCACCCGCCACAGCTACACCGCGCGCGTCGCCAAAGGCGACCCGCGCAATCCAATGACCGAAGCCGAAGTGACGGAGAAGTTTCGCGGCAACGCAAGGGTGGCAATTTCAGAAAAGCAGACTGAAGCAGTGATCAACGCAGTGAACCGGCTGGAAGCCGTAGACGACTTAAAGACGATCGTCAAGCTGCTCGTAGCATAAAAACCGGAGCGCGGACATTCCTGCCCGCGTATTTCAAAGAACGGGTTAGAAAACCCGCGCTCCTTTCAAGAAAAAACTCACCGATAATTATATTCCGACCTTCGTGCTCTTCGTGGTGATAATCTTCCGCGGTGGAAAACTTTTTCTGATTGCGATAAGTGAAATCTTGTGCTTTCGTCATTCCAGCCGAGTTGGGGCCTCTGTACTTTCGCAGGGTGTTGGGGGCCAGACCGAAGACAGAAACTGGATTTCGGCCTGCGCCGGAATGACGAGAAATAATGGCGTAACTGAATTTCTCGATTACCAATCGGCTAAGTTAAATGATCTCCGGCGCTCTCGAAGGAACCACTTGTATCGACGTTAGCGGCCACGTCGCCGGGCCTTACGCCAGCAGTTTGCTCGGCGACCTGGGCTGCGAGGTGATTAAAATCGAATTGCCTAATGGCGGCGACACCCACCGCGGGAGAAATCCCAAATACGCAGGCTATGGCCCGAGCTTCCGCGCGCTCAATCGCAATAAAAAAAGCGTCACGCTCAACCTGCGCGAGAAAAAAGGCCGCGAGATTTTGTTAAAGCTGCTCGCCAACGCCGACATCTTTCTGGAAAACTTCCGCCCGCCGACGCGGAACAATCTCGGTCTCGACTACGATGAGCTGGCGAAGCTGAATCCGAAACTAATCCACTGCTCGATCTCCGGCTACGGCCAAAGCGGCCCCTACCGTGACAAGCCCGGATTCGACACCATCGGCCAGGCGTTGAGCGGCATGATGAGCCTGGTTACTGACCTCGACGATCCCAAAGTTGCCGGCGTTTCCTTCGTCGACCACACGGCGGGCATCTTTGCCGCCCACGGCATCATGGCCGCTCTGATTGCGCGCGGCAAAACCGGACTGGGCCAGTTCATTGACGTGTCGTTGCTTCAAGTGGCCATCGCCTTCATCGAGTCCCACGTCTCTGATTATTTAAACGGCGGCGAAGCTGTATCGCGGGAAAATTTTCCCAAGGGAAGAATTTACAGCCTGCTCGATTGTGATAAGAAACCTTTCATGGTGCATCTGTCGGGACACAACGAAGCCTGGGAAGGCCTGCTCAAAGCCGGCGAACTGGAGAGTCTGATCGGCGACACGCGCTTCGCCACGCGCAAACAGCGCACCGACCGACACAACGAAATCGTCCAACTCTTGCGCCAAGCGTTCAGCACAAAGCAGCGGGAAAATTGGTTGCCGCGGCTTGACGCGAACAACATCCCCAACGCGCCGATCAACACGATCCCCGAAGTGTTCGATAACCCGCAGATAAAGCATTTGGGAATTCCCAAACAGATCGAGCACCCAAAGATGGGAACCAGCAACCTGGTCGGCAGCCCAATCAACATGTCCGGCACGCCGCCAAAGTTTTTCCGCTCGGCGCCGCTGCTCGGCGAGAACACCGACGAGGTGTTGGCGCAGTTGGGCTACAGCGAAACTGCCATAAAGGAATTACGAGCGAGCAAAGTGATATGACATTAGTTTCGAGTCTCAAGTCGCGAGTTAACTCGGGACCCAAGACTTGAGACTCGAGACCGTGAACGACTGAAAGGAGTGAACCATGGATTTTACCGTTAGTGCAGATCCACCCCATGTAGTGGAATTTAGAAAAGAGGTCGCCGCCTGGCTGGCCGCAGAGTTCAAAGGCCATGAGCACCTGCGCTGGTCGGCTTCCTGGTCGACCCGCGAGGACGAGGAAGAATATAAGTTCCGCCGCAGTCTGGCCGAAAAACTCGGCGCCAAGGGCTGGCTGTTTCCGTTGTATGAAAAGAAATACGGCGGCGCCGAGCTCACTGTCGATCACCAAGTGGTGCTCGAAACCGAGCTGTTCGAGTACGGCCTGAATCTCTCTCACACGTTCTACACCCTGGCGCGTATCGTCGCGCCGGTGTTGATCCGCTGGGGCACGGAGGAACAGAAAGCGGAATTTCTCCCGGCGATCACCCGCGCGCAAATCTGCGTTGCCGCCGGATTATCTCTGGACGCTGGTATGCACCAATCCGCAAGGCAAGCGCCATGAAAATCTCGGTTGGTTGCATATCCCCGCGAATCTGCCCGGCATCACCATCCAGCATATGAACATGATGATGGGCATCAAGAACTCCGTGTTCTTCGACAACGTGCGCGTGCCGGCGAAATATTTAATCGGCGGCGAGAACAACGGCTGGAAAGTCGCCAGCACGCACATGGAACTCGAACATGGCGGCGACGGCCGCATCGCGGCTGATCCGCTGATCGAACGCGTGGTCGAGTACTGCCGTAATACTTATATCGACGGCAAACCGATCATGGAAGATCCGCGCGTGCGCAATCTGATCGCAGACATGATGATCGAATTGAACACGCTGCGCCGCTTCAACCAACTGATCTACTGGCGCCGCTTCGCCAAGAAGCCCCATCCCTACGGCGGCCCGCAGCAGCGCTACTACCAGCGCATGCTGCGGCTGCGCAACGGCGAACGCTTGCAGGCGATCATGGGCGCCGACGCGCTGGAGCAAAACTTATCGGTGCACGAAGTGATCGATTTCGAATACGCCGTGCGCACCGGTCCAGGGCAATTGCACGGCGGCGGCACGCTCGACACCGATCGGCTAATTTTCGCCCGTCGCCTCGGCCTCGGCCGCCCGACCAAGGAAACCGCGCCGGAGACGCACTAAAACAGGTAGCTAACGATCTTAACGTTTTGAACGGCTTGAACGATTTGAACATTTTGAACGAAATGTTGCTGGACGTTCAAGCCGTTCAAATAGTACAAAACGTTCCAACCGTAGGAGAATTGATATGGATCTAGCACTCACCGAAGACCAAGAGATGTTGAAAAAAGTCGCGGCGGATTTCGTCAAGGCGGAAGTGCCGGCGCACCAGATGACTCAGTGGTATAAGAATAAACAGACCTTTCAACCACAGCTCATGAAGAAAGCCGCCGAGCTTGGTTGGCTCGGCATGATGTTGCCGGAAGAATACGGCGGCGCCGGTGTGTCGACGATGGACTGCGCCGTGGTGTTCGAAGAACTCGGCCACGGCCCGGTGCCGGGCCCGCTGTTCACATCGGGAATCTTGAGCGCGCAGATGATCTACGAAGCCTGCACCGATGCGCAAAGAAAAGCGCTGCTGCCGCCGCTTTGCGCCGGCACGTCGATTGTCGTGCCAGCGCTGATGGACAAAGCCGCCTACTGGGGACCGGAAGCGGTCGAGACGCAGCTGAGCAAAACTCCCACGGGCTACCTCATGAGCGGCACCAAGCGCTTCGTCTTCGACGCCCAAGCCGCCACCAGCTTCCTCTGCGCCGCGCGCAGCGAAGAAGGCAAAGTGGTTTTCTTGCTGGTCGACGCGAAAAACCCCGGCATCACCGTCACGCCGCATGTCGGCTTTTTTGTTTCGGTTGCTGAAGTGAAGTTCGACAAAGTGGTGGTCGCGGCGGAACATCTGCTCGGTTCGAGCGGCGCCAGCTGGGCGACGTTGGAAGCCGCGTTAGACAAGTCACTGCCGATTCTTTCCGCCTATCAAGTCGGCGCGACTCAAGAAGTCTTTGACATCACTTGTGAGTACACCAACTCGCGCGTCGTCTTCGGCCAGCTCATCGGCCGCTTCCAGCGCGTGCAAGATCACTGCGTCGATATCTCGATCAATCTCGACATGGCGCGCTGGGCGACCTACGAAGCGATCTGGCGCATGGCCGCGCGCGCCGGCGTGCACGAAGCCAAAGCCACCGCCAGCGACGGCTACTACCACGGGACCAATTACGCGCACATGGTTTGGGCCGGACCCGGTACCGATTATGGCCACCCGATGATGGCGCACAGCGTGCTAGCACACACGCTCTATCAGTATCTCGGCACGCCGGGGCATCATAAGCGTTTAATGATGGATGCGTTGTATCCGCGCGCTTAAGAACTGTTTCGGGTTTCGGGTTCTGAGTTCCGGTCAATCCGAAACCCGAAACTCCGAAGCCGAAACTAATCAACCCCAACGAGGAGCGACATGCATTTTTCTTTACATTTCTTCACTTCATTGGTTCTTTTCTGCTTCGCCCTCGTCGGCAATCTGCACGCGCAGACCCCGTCGCAATCCGCCCTGATCGATGGCGCCAGAAAAGAAGGCAAGCTGGTCTGGTACACCTCGATGGCGATCGACACCTCGAAGCCGGTGCTCGATGCTTTTGAAAAAGAATATCCGTTCATCAAAACCGAACTGGTGCGCGCAGGCGAAGAACAGTTG
>JAERMN010000044.1 GCA_016844625.1 Deltaproteobacteria bacterium | reverse complement strand
TTTGAATTTGCCGGCTACTTGCAGGGCGCGCCAGTGGCCGTCGCGCGCGGCGCGGTGACTGGCCTACCGATTCCGGCCAATGCTGAAATCGTTTTAGAGGGCGAACTGCCGCCGATGAAAGACGCAGACATGCCGAAGGAAGGACCGTTCGGCGAGTGGCCGGGATATTTCACCGATGAAAACGTCGGCGAAACGCCGGTGATGACGGTGAAGCGAATTTATTATCGCAACAATCCGATCCTGCTCGGCGCGCCGCCGCTCAAACCGCCGGCGAGTTATTTACCCATGCCGCTCGGCGCCGCGACTTTGTGGGAGCAGTTGGAAAAGGCGGGAATACCGGAGGTCAAAGGCGTGTGGGGTTTTGTTTACGGCGGCCAGCCGGGACCGTTTACCGTCGTTTCGATCAAACAGCGCTACGCTGGTCATGCCAAGCAAGCGCTGCTCGTCGCCGCCGGCGCCCGCGCCGGCGCCTACGGCGGTAAATTTGTCGTCGTGGTCGACGATGACATCGATATTACCAATCCGGGAGAAGTGATTTGGGCCATCGCCACGCGCTGCTACGTGCGCGGCGGTATCGACATTATCAAGGACGTCTGGGCGTCGGTTTGCGAACCGGCGATGCCGCCCGAAGAGCGCTCACCGCGCGGCTACACCTCCGATCGCGTGCTGATCGACGCCTGCCGACCCTATAAGTGGATGGATCAGTTTCCCGCGGTCAACGCATTTGACAAGGAATTCAAGGACAAGATCGAAAGCAAGTTCAAAATATAGCCAGATTTTCCAAGTGCAGAACGGCACCGCAATATTTTGCCAGTAAAAGCGTCAAACTAGTTGAAATTCGACCGCATGGCGGCCTAATAAAGGAGTCGTCTTATGGGAACGATTGAAGCCTTAAGTTTGGCGCTGGGCACGGCTTGGACCTCAGGCATTAACCTTTATGCCACGGTGGCAGCGTTGGGGATCGCCAAGCAGATGGAACTGATCCAACTGCCGCAAAATCTCGAAGTACTCGGCCATCCCGCTGTAATCGCGATCGCTTGCATCATGTATTTCATCGAATTTTTCGCCGACAAAGTGCCCTATCTCGACAGCGGCTGGGACGCGATTCACACCTTTATTCGCGTTCCCGCTGGCGCGATCTTGGCGGCGCGCGCACTCGGCGACATGAACCCGGCTCTAGAATTAGCCGCCATGCTCGCCGGCGGCTCCATCGCGCTAGCCGCGCACGGCACCAAAGCGACGGCGCGCCTAGCGATCAACGCGAGTCCCGAACCCTTTAGCAACTGGGCCGCGAGTGTGACCGAAGACGTGGCCGTGCTGGGCGGCATCTGGATGATCTTTAACCATCCGTTGATCATGTTGATCTTGGTCGTGGCCTTCGTCGCGCTCAGCATCTGGATCGTGCCCAAAATCTTTCGCCTGGCCAAACGCGGCTTCCAAGCGCTGCGCAACAAAATGCGCGGTATCCGGCCAGATCAAACCGCGCCTTCCGCCGGTGCGCCGCCGCCTGCGGTTAATCCATAGAAAATAATTAAACAAGCAACCCGCATGGAACATCCAGCATCTCAGCCACAATCAAGTACGCTCCCGGCGACACCTTTAACGCTCGACGGTTCCTACCTCCTGCACCAGATGTTTCGCGTGCGCTGGTCGGTTTGGAAGGGGCTCGGCCAGACGGAGCAGAAACATATTCTAAACAAAGCAACGGCGCTGTTCGGCGCCATGGAGCAGAATAAAGCAGAGCCGACTGGGCTCTTTTCCCTGATCGGCCACAAAGGCGATCTGATGATCGTCCACTTCCGCAAGACTCTGGACCAACTCAACAACGCTGAGCTATCGATCGCCCACAGCGAACTGCGCGAATATCTCGAACCGACGACTTCCTATCTCTCCGTGGTCGAGCTCGGCCTCTACGAAGCTTCGGTGAAACTTTACGCGGAATTGACCGCCAAGGGTTTGCCGCCTGGGACCGCCGATTGGAACCGCGAAGTCGAAGCCGAACTGGCCAAACAGCGCGACGCCGCGGCGCCACGCCTATGGCCGGAGATTCCCGAGCGACGCTATCTGTGCTTTTATCCGATGAATAAATTTCGTGGCGAAGCAAAAAATTGGTACAGCGAGCCGATCCGTGAGCGCCAAAGAATGATGCGCGAGCACGGCATGATCGGCCGCCACTACGCTGGAAGAGTCACGCAAATCATTTCGGGGTCGATCGGTTTCGACGATTGGGAATGGGGTGTCGATCTATTCGCCGATGATCCGCTGGTTTTCAAAAAACTCGTCTACGAAATGCGCTTCGACGAAGCCAGCGCGGTTTACGGCCTGTTCGGCGCGTTCTTCGTCGGCCTGCGTTTCCCGGTAAGCCAGCTCGCCACCCTGTTCGACGGCAAGACACCGGCCTTCACTTAATTTCAGATCACAGAGTTGCCAATTCCGAGAACAACGATTCTCGACAATGGAGGATTAATGCGGCTTAAAGACAAAGTCACCATCATCACTGGCGCGGCCCACGGTATCGGCAAAGCTTACGCGCGCCGCTTCGCCGAAGAAGGCGCCCATGTGGTCATCGCCGATATCGATGGCGCCGGCGGCGAAGCAACCGCTAAAGCGATTCTCGACGCTGGCGGGTCGGCCTGGGCGAGAACCAGCGACGTGCGCAGTCTGCCGAATGTCGAGGGACTCATGCAGGAGGCCGTAAAACAATTTGGCCGCATTGATGTCCTGCTCAACAACGCCGCAATCTACGTCACGCAAAAACTCTGGAAAGGCCCAGTGGAAGATTTAGAGATAGACGAGTGGAACCGTGTCATCGAAGTAAATTTGACAGGCGTGTTTCTTTGCAGCAAAGCCGCAATCCCGATCATGAAGCAGCAAAAGAGCGGAAAAATTATCAACATCGCTTCCGGCACTTTTTTCAGCGGCTCGGGCAACATGCCACACTATACGACGGCTAAAGGCGGCGTGGTTGCGCTCACTCGCGTCATGGCACGCCAGCTCGGCGAGTTCGGCATCAACGTGAACTGCATGACGCCCGGCTCGACCATGAGCGAAGAAAATGTCTCGGCAGAAGTTTTGAAGCGGCGCGAAGGCAGCATGGACAAGCGCGCCTTTAAACGCGTCGAGACCCCCGCCGACATCGTCGGCACCGCGGTTTTCTTGGCCAGCGCCGACAGCGACTTTATCACCGGCCAACTGCTCGTCGTCGAAGGCGGCGGCGTGATGCATTAAATGACGTCGGCAGTGTCGCGCGGTTCCGCCCGGATTCCGCAGTTGGAATTTCAACCTATGCGGAGTGAGGCGTGGGCCTGGAGTTGCGAAGGCACCCAACTGTAAAGTTTCAAAGTCCTTTTTGCTATTCCGCCATGAACTGCCTGTACGTGAGACACCCGCTCGATCGCACCCCTGCTCATCAATAGCTTAGCGGCAGAACTCCATTGCCTTGGCAACGGAAGGCTCGCGCCTCGCTCTTCGTGTCAGTTTCAACTGGGCAATCCGGGTTCAGTCCCAAGAAAATTCACGTGATCTCGGAAGGAACCTACGCAGTGCGCGGCAAGCTTTGCCAGAGAATGGCCGCTTTAGAAAAGCACGCCCTAAGACGCTGGGGAGTAACGGGTTTTAGCTGGCGGGATCAAGCCGAATTCGGCGTCACGCCATAAACATGGCCGCAGGAGTCGCAGAAAACTATATTGAACGGCGCGAGAATAAACTGCTTGCCGCGTCCGGTCGGCGCGCCGCCGCGGCGAGAGAGCACATGTTCGCTGCCGACCACGGCACAGGAAGGACACTTGGGTTCGGCTTGAGTTTTTGCCTTGAATTCTTGCGAGAAACGAAAGCCATTGCCGACATCGTCGCCGAACTGTGGTTTTTCTTCCTCGACGGGCTCTTCAGTCTCGGGCTCAGCCTCCACGGGTTTCGTGACGGTATCATAGACCGAGCGCTTCTCGTCGTCTGACAAGACCGCGTAAGCGTCCAGGACCTGCTTGAATTTTCCCTCCGCTTCATTATCGCCGGGATTACGGTCCGGATGGAAACGGAACACCATCCGGCGATAGGCGCGCTTGATCTCGTCGGGAGAAGCGGCCCGCTTAACGCCCAGCAAAGAGTAGTAATCGGTATTGGTGTCCAATTGCTAATACCTCGTCGCCGAGGAGTGGGTTATCAATGCCGTAAAGATCGCTCTGGGGACTCTAGCGGCGCCCGCGCCCGCCGCCGGTGCCGGTTAACTTGCCGCGCTGTTTGTACATGGCGACGCACAAGTCGTAAATCGCCGAGCCGGTGCGGTCGTCGACGACATGCTCGCGGTCGCGATCAATATATTCCACCACCAACGTGGCATCTTTGGCCGCTGACTGGTTGTTCGCCAAGCGAGTCAATCTCGCTTCGTTCTTATCCAAATAGCCGCCGATTGTGCGAAAAATCTGCGCTTGATTGAGAAAATCTTTGGATGGCGAAACCTTGCCGCGCTGCTCCGCACCGCTTTTGTCGAGCTCCGCAATATCGGCGGGACGGTAGTAAATCGTCACTGGTGTCGGCGCCGGCGGCGCTTGGTAGCCGCATTGCACGATGTAATCCATGCCCTCGCAACGGACATCGAAGCACTTGAGCCCGCGCCGCTCCAAGTCCTGGCCGATACAGCGCAGCGCAGTGGCGTAGTCGAATTTCGGCATTCCTGGGTCTCCGGTTCTGACTAAACGAATCATAAGTCAACAGCTCGCGCGCGGGCCGCGTCGTTCAAGTGTAGTTATGGTACGAACAGTATGCCAAAAAATCAACCAAAAACTTACCGGACACCAACCTGGGAACCGCGGCGTATCCGGTCAGTTTTCGAGAGTTTTTGTGGATCGGAAGTAATCTTGCGGAGAACTGGCATTATTCAGGAATCGCGGGCAGCGCGTCCATCACGCCGATCATGCTGTCACGGGTGACTAATTTTTCCAGATCGGCGGCGCTCAAATTCTCGCTGCCTGCGGGACGGAGCGGCAGCACGATATAGCGAATATCGGCGGTGCTGTCATGCACCCGCACTTCGATGTCGTCGGGTAGTTCTAAACCGAACTCGCGCATCACGCCGCGCGGATCGGCGACCGAACGCTGGCGATAGTTGAAGCTCTTATACCAATCGGGCGGCCGGCCGAGAATCGGCCGCGGGTAACAGGAACAAAGCGTGCACACCACCATGTGGCGGACTTTTTCGCTATTCTCCAAGACCACAAATTCGTTAATCGCCGTCGCGTCGATTCCCATCTCCGCGCAGGCCGCCTTGGGGTCGGCGATGAAGCGCGCCTTGAAAGCGGGATCGGTCCAGGCGCGCGCCACCAGCTTCGCTCCGTTGGCCGGCGTGCGCGCTTCTTGATATTCGATTTGGCACTGAATATCTTTTTCAGTGATTACACCTTTTTCAACCAACAGCTCGCGAATCGCATAGATGCGCTTGGCGTAATGACTGAGTTCATGTTTTGGATGCTCATGCCCATGGTCATCGGTAACGGTATCAGCCATCCTTTGATCCTCCTTCAGCGTTCCCCCTTAGGCCGCTGGTTCTAACCAGTGATCGTAGATATCGACCAGCACTTTATCCTTCGGCCCCGCCGATTTTCCCCAAACGTCAGCCTGATTGAAAGCAACTAGATAAAGAGTCCTCTTCGGCAAGCCGTCTTTGCCAAACGCGAGCGATTCCGGGTTTAAGAAATCGCCGTAGACTTTTTCGATCCAGCCGGACTGGCCGCGAATATACCACGGCGTGCGCAGGTGCCCGGGGCGGTCTTCAAATTTCACTTTAACCCGATCGCCGGGTTTGAATTGGCCGCTTGCCGCGGTCATGGCTCACCCCACTTGGTTTTAAATTCGCCGAGCTTCTTGTCGATTTCTTCCTTGGAGAGAATATTTTTTTCGATCAAAATCGTCTCGATACTGGCGATCCACCGTTCGTAATAAGTCATATCGCGATACGCCGCGGAGTCCATTTCTTCGCGGGCGCGGCGCATTTCATCGGTGCGTTTGACGCCGCGCGCGCCGAGCGCCTGGTTGACGGCGTCGGCAAGAATTTCCCAATCGGAAAGTTGATGCTCAGTCACTTCAATGGCTCCCGCGCCGGCAAGCCCGCCAATATCATGATGTCCGCGCGCCATAAAAACCTCCTAAGCCTTTAATCGAGCGGCGAGCGCTTTATGCTCGTCCTTGATGCCCGTAGGCAAATGATCGCCGAAGGTATCGAAGAAGTCACTCTGGCTCTTCAAGTTATTTTTCCAGGCGTCCCGGTCGACTGAGACCAATTGATCGACGTCGGCCTTGGAGATTTCTAGTCCGTCGCCGCTCAAGCTCGCCGCCTTGGGGACATAGCCGATCGGCGTTTCGTCCGCCTGGCCGCCGCCTTTCGCGCGCTCGATCACCCAGCGCAGCACACGGAGGTTTTCGCCGAAACCGGGCCAGAGGAACCGGCCACGCTCGTTACGCTGGAACCAATTGACGCGGAAAATTTTCGGCGGATTGCTGGCGCGCTTGCCCATGGCTAACCAGTGGCCCCAATAATCTCCCATGTTGTAGCCGCAAAACGGCAGCATGGCCATCGGATCGCGCCGCACCACACCGACAGCGCCAGTGGCCGCCGCGGTGGTCTCGGACGCCAAGGTCGCGCCGAGAAAAGTGCCATGCTGCCAGTTGAAGGATTGGTAGACCAACGGCACTAATTTTTGCCGGCGCGCACCAAAAAGAATCGCGCTGATCGGCACGCCTTCGGGCTTTTCCCATTCGGGTGAATAGGTCGGGCACTGTTTGATCGACACTGTGAAGCGGGCGTTGGGATGGGCCGCCGGGCTGCCACCCTCGGGATCCCAGGGCTTGCCGCGCCAATCCTGAGCGTTGGCCGGTACGGGATCGTCGTGCCCTTCCCACCAGACGGTGCCGTCGTCGCGCAGCGCTACATTAGTAAAGATGGTGTCCTTCTTAACCGTCCGTACCGCGTTGGGGTTGGTGTTCGAGCCCGTGCCCGGCGCGACGCCGAAAAAACCCGCTTCCGGATTGATCGCCCAGAGTCTTCCATCCTTGCCCACGCGCAGCCAAGATATATCGTCGCCGACGGTGTGAATCTTCCAACCTTTCATGCTCACCGGCGGTACTAACATTGCCATGTTCGTCTTACCGCAAGCGCTCGGAAAAGCGCCGCAGACATACGTGATCTCGCCGTCGGGGTTTTCCACACCGACGATAAGCATATGCTCGGCCATCCAGCCCTCTTGTTGGCCCAGCTTACTCGCGATGCGCAGGGATAAACATTTTTTCGCGAGCAGCGCGTTGCCGCCGTATCCTGAGCCCACGCTCCAAACGGTATTGTCCTGGGGATAATGACAGATGAAGCGCCGCTCCATATCGAGGTCAGCTTTGGCATGCAGGCAACGGGTAAAATCGTCGGAGTTGCCGAGATGATCCAAAGCTATTTTTCCCATGCGCGTCATCAGACGCATGTTGAGCACGACATAGACGCTGTCGGTGACTTGCACGCCGACCTTGCTAAACGCCGATCCCTGCGGCCCCATGAGAAAAGGAATAACGTAAAGAGTCCGCCCGTGCATGGAGCTGGCGAAGATCTTCCCCAGCTTATCGTAGGACTCCGCCGGTGCCATCCAATTATTGTTCGGACCAGCCTCTTCCTGCTGCTCGGTACAAACGAAAGTCAGATTTTCCGTGCGCGCCACATCGTTAAGCGCGCTTCGGTGCAGGTAACAACCCGGCGACACCTTCTGGTTGAGCGGCAACAGATCACCGCATTGCACCGCGACTTTGGTCAGTTGCTCTTTCTCTTCATCCGAACCATCACACCAATAGACGTTATCGGGCTGGCACATCGCCGCCATCTGCTTGACCCATTGTTGGATATGAACGTTGTTCGGAACCGTCCCTGCGACATTACTCATGAGTGGCGACTGTGTCCTTTCCAAGATGCGTAGTGTGATTAACTCCTGACCAGCAACCTCGAAAGGGCTCCAAACACTCCCGCGAGGGAGCTAAGAACGCCTTCCAACAGGCCGGAGTCGTTGAGTTTTTCTACTGACCGGGAAGCCTACTTATTCACCGCGGCGAAGTCAAATGAAGTGTCCGATTGCAGCGCCGACAGTTCGAAACCAAGTCCGTAATCAAGAATCATTGATTTACTTTTAGCACAAGAACTTCACGCGGCCCCACCCTAAAATAAGTTATTTTACTTGCTCTCCAACATTGCTCAAGCGTGGTTTTTGAGTCGGGCGAAACGAACATCTGGTCAAATCAACCTGACTTTAGCAATGTGCCGCGACTTGCCCGTACCATTATCTCGAAAATCTGACGACAACAATGCTATTACAGGTTACCTCACAAGCGCAGAGGATCAGATTCGTTCAGAGACTCTTTTATTGAATAAGCTAAAGCAACAAAAACTCGGTCTCATGCACGACCTCCTGACCGGACGTGTGCGCGTGAGGGTGGCGGATTCAGAAGCCGCGTGAGTGTCAACCCTGGTGTAACTTTAGCGCTGTGGCGACGATCGGTTTCGCCCAGTCGGGTGTTTGTTTGAGGTCGCGCGGGTTGCGGATCTTACCGCGCACCAGGTGGAGCACGAGTTTGGGCTTAGGGGTTTTGCCGGTGGCGGGATCGGCGTTGGCGCTGTTGTCGTATACGCGCAGGGCGGTGAGGCGGGGCATTAGTTCGATAAGATTAAGCCGGCTGTGCTCGAAACGCCTGTGGATATGCTCGGCGGCGATGTCGTGGCCGCCGCGCCGGACGCGCGCTTGGACCCGTTCGATGTGTAGCTCAGGACTGGATAGGCCGACGTACCAAATAATGATCTCGATGCCTTGCGACGCGGCCTGCGCGAGCAGGCGCGGGATCGTGTTGGCACCCAGCGTGGTTTCGAAGGCGAAGTCTTTGCGCTCGACGCTCGCCCGTCTCAACAGCTTCACGCCCTCGTGCCACGCGGCGCTGTTGGCGTGGGCTTGAGTCAGGGTAGGGTGAACCGCCATCAATGCGCGCGCGGCTTCGTCGGGATCGTAGTAATCGGCGCCGGACGCGCGAAAGACGGCGCCGCCGATGCTGCTCTTGCCCGCGCCATTGACGCCGGCAAGAACGTAGATGCGCGACTGTTTGGCAGAAGCCATCAAGTAGTTGGAAATTGGCGGTGTCTATGGCTCAAGGATCAGCGCCCCTTGCGAGCCGCTTTGACGGCGGCGCGCCCGAGCTTCGCGGGCGAAGCATTAAACGCGGCGTCCATGGCTTTCCTGGCTTTCGGGCTCTGCATGCGGTCGAGAAGATCGTCGAACTCCGCGCCGAGATTTTCGAGAGTGCGGGAGCGCACTTGCACCAACGATTCGAACTCCTCGTAGGAGAGCAGCACCGCCTTGGGGGTGCCGTGGCGGGTAATCGCAACGGCCCCGCTATGGGTCGCTTTGTCCAGGATCGCGCCGAACTCGTTTTTGACTTGAGTGGCTGCGACGGTGGGGATATCGACCAATGCGCCGTGGCTATTTCGAAACGTCAGCGTGGACATAACCGAACCGCCATAATGCTAGGATCATTATAGTTAATTTAGCTAATTTGTCCAGAACGGCCATTTTTCTGGTTCTGGACTCATTGATGGTATGCTGCCGGGCGTTACGGATTTATTGAAACCGCTTATGTCCGAGTACCTCCACGTCGAAAAGCCCTTCCTCGATCAGCTCGCCGCGCTGGGCTGGACGGTCGTCGATCAGGGGTACGGCTTCATTCCTTCCGATCCGGCGGTCAGTCTGCGGGGACGTTTCCGGGAATGGATGCTGCCGGAGGTTTTCCGCGACGCGGTCCGCTCGCTCAACCTTACTGCTGATGGGAAAGAATGGCTGACGGAGCGCCAGCTCGACGATCTGCGCGATCAAATTGTGTTCGATTTCACTTTAGGGACCCACCCGATATCAACGAAGGGGACCACTGAATCGGGCGGAGCGAATCGACGAAGTGCTTTGGGTCTTTGTTTACATTAAATCTCCCTAGTTTTTCAAGCTGGGCTTTTTCTCCGAGAGTTTTTCTCGACAGGATTTCTCTCCTTTCAAAGTGATTTTCTGAGACGGGTGGATCAGCCGTTCATCTAGTTGAGCAGAGTCGATGAATCAAAGTCAAATTATCAAAGCCTGACACCTGTCCCTCAGGCCTGCCCCTAGCCCGGTATTTCTAGCGAGGTACCCGAATGATGCCGGCATACTCGTCGAAGTGACTATCAAAAGCGAAACCGTGGATGATACCGAGTCTTTCCATGACGGCGAAGCTCGTGCAGTCGACAAAGCTAAACAAGTGATCCGAATAATCCCGAAAGACCTGCAGCGCCTTTTGAAGATCGGCTGCCGTAACATATTGCAAGATGGCGGATTGTTGTCTTAGGATGGACGACGCAACCCGCACCGCCAGGCGGTGGCCGCGCGCTGTTTTGTCGCGCATTCGTATCAGAGTCGCAGTTTCCGCCAAGACATAGTCCGTCGTGATCAAGGGTTCGCGGTTGCGCCTGAGCCATCTCATAGCGGCGTCATAGTCTGGATCATTCCCCACGGCCACGGCAAACCACGCGCCGGTATCAACAAAGATCACGAATGTTTCCTGTACAAGACGGCGTCGTGTTCTCGTCCCGAGAAGCCTTCCTTCAGCGTCCTGCCGGCCCACTTCTTGATGGCAGAAATTTGTTTTTTAGCCACCAACTCTACGTTGCGGCCAGTCGCGTGCCCCTTGCCGTTGGATTGTTTTAGCGAATCGATGAACTTCTTGATTTCCCTCAAGGAATCCTGCGGCAATCCTTCCAGTGCCCGTAATATCTCCGGCTTCCCCGACATAAGCACCTCCTTCTAAAAACCACGTCCACAACCATTTCACGAATAACACTTGCTACTTCTATCAATCTTGGCATATCGCGCAAGCTGGCCCAAAAAACCGTCTATTGCATGGCAGTTATCACAGGCGATTTCCACTGCAAATATACCAGGGACGGCTAAGTGAAACCAACTGATTCGCGGGCGCAGAGACCCCGGTCTCAGACGAGCGACGTTCACCAGATTTGAGCGTTCACTGAAAATGAACGGGTGCAGTTTAGCGAGCGTGTATTTTGTGCGCGGCTATTGGAGTTCAAGGATTGTAAAAAAAGCGCGGCGAAGTCAAATGAAGTGTCCGATATCAGCGCCGACAGTTCGAGATCGATCCCGTATTCAAGAATTAGCCGTCGCATTTGCCACAGAAACTTAAGACCGCACCGACCCTAAAAAATATCCCATTGCCGCAGCCGCGATCGGCGCGCTCGGCAAATTGTTGTAACATGGCACCTTTCAACAGGCCGCTGTCCCACAGACGGTTCATCCCCGCGCGTGCGGGGAACACTCATCTTTCCTATCTGTCAAGCCTGACACCTAGGGTGCCCCCCCGGCGATCAAGCGTTTGATTTTAGTTTAATTACGAAGGCGGCAGCGGGTCCGTACCCGCGATCCTGTTGAAAAGCTTTATGGTCTCGGGGTCGCGCGGGATTTCCCGAACCGCCTGCGCCTGTTCGTCGGGCATCAGCGGGGCGGTTTCGGCTCCGGTCATCTGTTGGAATTTTTTTGCGAACTCGGCGTCATTCCACGCCCTGCGGAAAGCCTCTTTCATGATCTCGGCGCGCTCCTTGGGCGTTGCGGGCGGGAGCACAAACGGCGAACCGGTCAGCCGGAAGTTGCGGTACAGCGCCAGGACCCTTCTCTGCGCGTCGGTTCGAGTGCGGCTTTCAAATGCGGGCAGCGACTCGAACAGCGGATGTTTGTCTCTGAAGCCTCTTGGGATCTCGAATATAGCGTGAAAGTGGACCAGGCCTTTTTCGATCCACTCCGGGGTTCTCGTAATGATCGAGTGCCCGCCCTGTGAACGCGCATCCAGCTCACCCCGTACGAGCGCCAGATCCACTTCGGGTCCGGAATAGCCGGTGACGAATCGCGGATCTTTGAGCCCGCCGATCCAGGCAAAGATCCGTCCGACAATGTAATGATGATGGCCCACGGAATCCGCCCCGATCCTTACCCCAGAGGCGCTCCGAAGCTTCTCCAAACTGTCCAGGCCTGCTTCTTTGCGCGTGACGAAGATCGCAGTGAACCTGCTGAATCCGGAACCCAGGTAGATGAATCGGTCGATGTCGTACATCACCCCGGTTTCGCCCACGATCGCATTAGTTACCAAGCCGCCGCCGAGCGCGCCGATGGTGAGCCCGTCGGGCCGAGCCGTGTTGTACAAATAGTTAGCCGCTTTGCGATCTCCCCCGCCCGGCATGTATTCCACGACTAAAGTGGGATTGCCCGGGATGTACTTTTCCAGAAACGGCA
>JAERMN010000353.1 GCA_016844625.1 Deltaproteobacteria bacterium | reverse complement strand
CCTCTGCATACACGGCCATTTCTACCAACCGCCGCGGGAAAATCCTTGGCTCGAAGTCATCGAGCTGCAAGATTCGGCCTATCCTTATCATGATTGGAACGAGCGCATCACCACGGAATGTTACGCGCCCAATGCCGTGGCGCGCCTTTTGGACGACCAGAACCAGATCGTCAAACTGATCAATAACTATTCTAAGATCAGTTTTAATTTCGGGCCAACCTTATTGTCGTGGTTGACGGCCAAAGCGCCGGCAGTTTATCGCGCGATTCTCGAAGCCGACCGAGAGAGTCAGCAAAGATTTTCTGGCCATGGTTCAGCGCTGGCGCAGGTTTATAATCACGTCATCATGCCGCTGGCGAACCGGCGCGACCGGGTGACGCAAATTCGCTGGGGCATTCGCGACTTTGAGCGGCGCTTTAAGCGCGCCCCCGAAGGCATGTGGCTGGCGGAAACCGCGGTGGACTTGGAAACCCTCGAACTGCTCGCCGACCACGGCATTCGCTTCACAATCCTGGCGCCGCATCAGGCAGCGCGCTTGCGAATGATCGGCGAGCGGCACTGGACCGAAATCAACGGCGCGGCGATCGATCCGAGCCGCGCCTACCGCCAGTGTCTGCCGTCGGGCACAACCATCGCGCTGTTTTTTTACGACGCACCGATCGCCCGCGCCGTCGCCTTCGAAGGTTTGCTCAGCCACGGCGAACAGTTCATCGGCAAATTGCTCGGCAGCTTTGCCGGCGAGCGCGACTGGCCCCAACTGATGCACATCGCCACCGACGGCGAGAGCTACGGCCATCACCATCGCTTCGGCGATATGGCGCTCGCCTATACGCTCGAACAAATCGAAGCCAAACAGCTTGCTCGGCTTACCAACTACGGCGAATTTTTAGCGAAGTATCCGCCGACCCACGAAGTCGAGATCGTCGAGAAAAGTTCCTGGAGCTGCGCCCACGGCATCGACCGCTGGTGGAGCGACTGCGGCTGCAACTCCGGCGGCCATCCGGGATGGAATCAGGCCTGGCGCACGCCGCTGCGCGACGCCCTCGATTGGCTGCGCGATCAAGTCGCGCCGCCGTGGGAGAAGATCGCTCGCCAGTTATTTAAGAATCCTTGGGCGGCGCGCGATGCATATATCGACGTGATCCTGGATCGCTCGGCGGAAAATATCGAAAAGTTCTTCGCGCGCCACGCCGCACGCCCACTGACCGCCAGCGAGCAAACCAGCGCGCTCAAGCTGCTCGAACTGCAACGCCACGCGCTTCTCATGTACACCAGCTGCGGTTGGTTTTTCGATGATCTATCCGGCATCGAAACCGTGCAAGTGATTCAGTTCGCCGCCCGCGCCGTGCAGCTCGCCGAAGAACACTTTCACAATTTTATTGAAGAGCAATTTGTCGAACGCCTGGCGCGCGCCGAGAGTAATCTCGCCGAGCACGGCAATGGCCGTGAGATCTACGAAAAGTTGGTTCGCCCGGCGCGGATCGACTGGGAAAGAGTCGGCGCGCACTACGCGGTGAGCTCGCTTTTCGCCGGTTATCCGGCACAAGCGAACATCCATTGCTATCGGGCAGAGCAAAAAACCTTTCAAATCTTCGAGGCCGGCAAAGCCAAACTGGCCGTCGGTCGAATCAATCTCAGCTCGGAGATCACCAAGGAATCGAGCGACCTGGTTTTCGGCGTGCTCCATATGGGCGATCACCACGTCAATGGCGGCGTCCGGCCGTTTCTCGGCGAGGAAGTCGAGGCCTACCTCGCGCGCGAGATCGCCGAACCGTTTTCGCGCGCCGACTTCCCCGAAGTCATTCGCCTCATGGACCGCCGTTTCGGCGCGTCGAACTACTCGCTGCGCTCGCTTTTTCGCGACGAGCGGCGTCAATTGGTAGAATGGATTCTCGCTGCCGCCTTGGGAGAAACGGAAATCCTTTATCGGCAAATCTATCAACAGCGCGCGCCGCTGATGCGCTTTCTCAAAAGTATTCGCATCCCGCTGCCCAAGGAATTTCAAAGCGCCGCCGAATTCGTCGTCAACAAAGATCTCCGCCGCGCTCTTGAAGGCGAGGAAATTAATCAGGAGCGTGTCAAGAATCTAGTGCAAGCCGCCAAGCTAGAAGGAACGGCGCTGGACACAACTACGTTGGAGTTTGCTTTCAGAAAGAATCTCGATCGGCTCGCCGACCAACTCGGCCCCACCCCAAGCCTGGCAGCTCTACAAAAACTGAACAACGCGGTGACCCTGCTTCCCCAATTGCCGTTCTCCGCCAATTTGTGGAAGATTCAAAATATCTACTATCAGCTGTCAAAGAGTTTCTACCCGACACTGCGCGCCGACTGCCAAGCTGGAGAGCCCAGTCAAGCCGCGGCGTTGGCGTGCTTCGAAGAATTGAGCAAACAGCTCAACGTGAAAATTAGTTAGCTTGGCAGTTGCTTGGCGCGGATTGCAGTTCCGGTTACAGTCGCAACCCTTTCGCCTTGGCGTTCCACGATGATCGACTCGCCTTTTAACTTTCATCCGCCCAAGCGCGCGGGTGGAGCACTTGGTAATCGCTGATGACGTCGACAACGGCAGGGCGATCGGCCGCAAAGGCTTGCGCCAACGCGGCGCGAAGATCGCTGGCTTTCTCGACTCGGATGCCGAGGCAACCCATGCCTTCGGCGACTTTCGCGAAGTTTGTTTCCGTGAACATCCACATGCTGTGCGCCCGGCCTCGCTGCGTGCCGCCGTAGGCCGCGTCGAACAAGCGCTGTTCCTGGCCGAGCGAATGATTGTTGTTGACCAGCACGACGGTGTTGATGCCAAAGCGCGCGGCCGTTTCAAGCTCGGAGATGTGATAATAGAATCCGCCGTCGCCGGTGAAGCAGAGCACTGGCCGGTTCGGCAGTGCGCACTTGACGCCGAGGGATGCCGGGAAAGCCCAGCCCAACGAACCGGCGCAGCGAATATAGCTTTGCGTTGCGTGCTTGAGTTCGACCATGGTACCAGTCCAAAACGCTGCTTGACCGGTGTCGCCGACGAGCACGGCATCGGCTGGAAGAAAATCGGAGATTTCCCGGCAAATCCGCTCGGGACGGATCGGCGTTTGATCCGAGTGCCACAGAGCCTTCACTTCTTCACGCCACTCATTCTTCAAACCCTGCACGAATTCGATCCATTGCGGCCGGTTGATCGGCTCCTGCACCGATTCGACCATGCGCCCCAGCGTCGCTTGCGCATCGCCGACCAAACCGACGAGCGCGGGACAACTGCGGCCGATTTCTTCCGGATCGATATCGAGTTGAATGACCGGCGTCCCCGGTTTGGGAATGCGCCAGTTGTGCGTGACCTGGCTGCCGGTGTGACTGCCGACGAAAAACACCAGATCCGCCTGTGCCACCGCACGATTGGCGCACCAACGGGAGTAAGTGCCGCACACGCCGATGCTCAGAGGATGGTTTTCTGGAATCGCCGCTTTACCATTGAGCGAAGTTACCACCGGCAGGGAAAGTTTTTCGGCCAATGCCACCACCTCAGGTTCCGCTTGCGAGCGAATGACACCGCCGCCGGCAACGATGATCGGCCGCTCGGCTTGCAGCAGTTTTTGGATCGCGGCGTCAATATCCGTTCGCTCAGCTTCCGGTCGAAACGCGGGATAACGGGAGAACTGTTTTTCAAAAGTCACATCGAGATCGCTTTCTGCTTCGAGCACGTTGCCGTGGCGCCCGCGCATGCGCACATGCACGGGACCCGGCGCGCCCGTGGTCGCGGCGCGAAACGCCTGGCGCAGTAAATTGGGCAACAGCCGCACGTGATCGACCTCGACGCTCATCTTGGTCACCGGCTCAAAAACCGAAAAGTCCTCTACCTCTTGATAGACATGGCGGTAACGCGCCGCGCTATCGGCGCCGCCGGTGATCGCGATGATCGGCGAGCCGGCCATGCGCCCGTCGCGCAGACCGGCGGCAAGATTCATCGAGCCGACATTTTGCGCCAGGCAAATGCCCGGCCGGTGCGACGCGCGGGCGTAGCCGTCGGCCATATAAGCCGCAGCCTTTTCGTCATGACAGGTGACCCGCGTGATATCACCATCTTCCATTGCCGCCATCGCCGGGATCATGATGGTGGGCACAAAAAACAGATGTGTGACGCCATAGGCCTTCATCGCCTCGGCAAAATATTTATCGCCAGTCATCATGGTAGTTCTCCTGCTCCGCGATTATTTTCCCGGCTCTTGCGGGTTTACTGTGAAAAAAGTTTTCACCACGAAGGACACGAAGAGCACGAAGGTCGAAATTTTAATCATCCGAGTATTACTATCCTTGACAGTTTTCGCGGCTGGCGCAAATTTTCCGGTGACCTGAAATACTTGAACACGGAGAATTGACTCCCGCCAAGCATGCCCTGAGTTTAATCGAAGGGGCGCAAAGCACGCCAAGTTCGGAATCGAAAGATTGATAATTTTACAAACCATCCTGTTCATTTTTTCCGACCTTTGCGGCCTTGGCCCTTCGACCTTGCTCAGGGTGGTGAGTTTATCGAACCACGTCTTTGCGGGAGATATTCCGATTTACTTTTTGTGTTCTTTGCGTTCTTTGCGGCTAATTCTTCTCTTTGGTTGCGGCTTTGCCGCGCTGGGATCTTCGTGGTGAACAAAACAATCTGAACGACACACATGATCCACAGAAATGCCGGAAGAGCCATTTTCGAAGCCATTCATGGTTATCACCAACTCCTACTTCCGCAATCCCAGCTCGCGCTGCGCTTCGAGCAGCGGCGCCATGTCGGCAACTTCGGCGAGTGCAATCGGGCGCGCGCGGTTCATCGACTTGCGAAAATTTTCCAGCACGATGCGCATTCTGTCCTAGAAAATGTCGTAGTTCTAAACACCGATCCTGACCTCGTCGGCCCGGTGCGGTGCGCCGCTAAATATTGAGACGGATAGATTCTCGACCAGCATTCCTAGGCGCATCGAATACCTCCGCTCTAAATAACTTGACAGCCGTAGCACCAGGTTATAATTCAGCGAATGAATAGTAATTGGCTTTTACACTCGGATGGCAATCGATTGCAAAGTCCGATTCAGGTAATGTGACTCCATGGCCTACCACGATCTGCAAGAATATTTGACGCGATTGGAATCCGCCGGCAAGCTCCACTGGATCGAGCAGCGCGTTGACCCGGCGTGGGAAGTCACCGCTATTACGCGCCAGGTGTTTGACCGCTATGGCTGGAACGCGCGGCCGGCATTGGGCTTTCGCCAGGTCGGTGCCAGCGAGTTTCCCCTGGTGATTGGCGTCGTCGGCGGCTCGCCGGAAATCTATGCATTGGCGCTGTCGACGACGGTAGAGAAAATTTCCGAAGTCTGGGAACGGGCGCAGCGTCATCCGATCGATCCGGTCAGCGCGCCAACTGGACTGTGCAAGGAAATCATCTTGCGCGGCTCAGAAATTGACCTCGGCAGTCTACCTCAAGTGGTTTGGACGCCGGGACAAGACCCTGGGCCCTACATCACTGCCCCAGTGATCATCACCAAAGATGCTGAAACCGGCCGGCGCAACGTCGGCACGTACCGGCTCCAGTTAAAAGGCGCCAACCGGCTCGGCTTATACGTCGGCGGCGCGCAGCACGCGGCGCGACATATCCGCCAATACGAAGCTAACAAGCAGGACATGCCCGTGGCCATCGCCATCGGTGTCGACCCAACCATCGTGCTCAGCTCAATCAGCAAATTTCCTTACGGCACCGATGAGCTAGCCGTCGCCGGCGGCCTGCGCGGTGAAGCCGTGCCGCTAGTTCGTTGCGAGACTGTCGACCTCGAAGTGCCGGCCAATGCCGAGATTGTCCTCGAAGGATTTCTCCGCGCCGGTTATCGCGAACAAGAAGGACCCTTCGGCGAATTCTCCGGCTACATGAGTCCAGGCGGTCAACAACCCGTCATCGAGCTCACCTGCATAAGCCGGCGGCGCACGCCCATCTATCATTCCTTCTTAAGTCAAATGCCGCCGAGCGAGTCGAGTTGCATTCGGAGCTTGAGTCGCTCCGCTGCCGTCTATCATCATCTGCGCCACGTGCTCGGTCTGCCGGTGCGCGCGGTTCATTTCACCGAAAGCGGCGGCGCCAGTTGCGTGCTGGTGATCTCGATCAAGAAGGAATATCCCGAGCAAGTCAAAGAAGTCGCCTGGGGCGCGTGGTCGCTGATGAACAAAGAAGGCAAGTTCACCGTTGTCGTCGATGAAGATGTCGACGTGCGGAGTCCGTTTCAAGTCGAATGGGCGATGAGCTTTCACGCCCAACCGGCGCGCGATACGTTCATGGTGAACGGCGTCGTGCCCTCAGGCGTCGATCCATCGACCGCGTCCGCGGATATTCCCCAGCACGACCCGCGCCGGCGCACCGGCAGCAAGATTCTTATCGACGCCACGCGCAAACATGCCTATCCCCCGCCCGCCCGTGTGCCGGCGGAGTTTATCGAGAAAGCGAAACAGAAATGGTCCGAGTATGGCTTCAGGTAGGGGGCGCAACATGTTGCGCCCTATTCACCACGAAGGTCACGAAGAGCACGAAGGTAAGAACAATTTTGATCGAACCCTTCGTGACCTTCGCTTCATGGACTTTTACTACACCGGTCCTGACACTTTAGCCGGTCGCTACATGAGAAAATTTTGGCATCCGGTCTATCGCGCCCAAGACTTAAAGTCGGGCTGGGCCAAGCCGATCACAATCATGGGCGAGCAGTTCACCCTCTATCGCGGCGACCGCGGCACACCGCATGTTGTCGATTTCCGTTGTCCGCACCGTCAAGCGCAACTGTCCATCGGCTGGATAGAAGACGACTCCATTCGCTGCCGGTTTCACGGTTGGAAGTTCGATGTCGAACAACCGGCGGAGAAAGAATCCTTCGCCGAGAAAATGCGCATCCGCAGTTGCCCGACCGAAGAATATCTCGGCCTGATCTTCGTCTACTTCGGCGCCGGCGCGCCGCCGCCGCTACCGCGCTACCCCGACTTTGAAAAAGATAATCTATGGGCGGAAACTTATGTGCGGCCGTGCAACTACGTCAACAATTTGGAAAACGATCCGATTCACATTCCGTTCACCCACCGCGAGTCGGAATTCTACATGAATCGTCCACCCGAGATTCCCGACATCAGCGTCGAAGAAAGCGAGTGGGGCGTGCTGTTACAATCGCGCTTCCCGAGCGGCCGGCTCTACATCACGCAGCATGGTTTGCCGAACATTCTCTGCTTCCGCGAGCGCGACCGTGATCATCTGGCTTGGCGCGTGCCGATCGACGATGACAATCACTGTAGCTTCCAGCTTGATGTGACGCATATTACCGAAGGCGAGGAAGGCGAAGCGTATCAGAACCGCCACAAAGCCCGCGAAGGCAAGCTCGGCCGCTCGCCCAAGGAAATTGGCGAAGCCGTCTTGCGCGGCGAGGTGCGCATTCAGGACATAGAAGGCCCGGAACGGTCCAACATCGTCTGGATCCAAGATTACGCCACGCAAGTCGGCCAAGGCCCACTTGATCTCAGAAAAAAAGAAATGCTCGGCCGCTCCGACCGCGCCCTGATCTTGATTAGAAAAATCTGGGAGCGCGAGTTGCAAGCTTTAGAACAAGCTAAACCGCTCAAACAGTGGCAACGCACCGAACGGCTGGCAGGACTGCATTCACGGGCGAACGATTAA
>JAERMN010000352.1 GCA_016844625.1 Deltaproteobacteria bacterium | reverse complement strand
ACATGATCGACCGCTCGTTCATCAAGACATTGGGAAAACAATAATAACGACCGAAAAAACCCAACGGAGGTGAACTGAGCCAAGGAAAGGGGTCAGGCCTGAGTATTGACTTAATGTCTTCTTTCTTGCTACTTTCGCTCCATGGCACGCAAACCCAGAGTCGAGTTTGACGGGGCGCTTTATCATGTGATCGTGCGCGGCAATCAACGGCAAAAAACCTTCCACGACGACCAAGACCGAAGCGCTTATCTTGAACGCATCGAGCATTATCGGCTGCGCTACGGTTTTCGGCTCTACGCCTACGTGTTGATGTCGAACCACGTTCACCTGCTGATCGAGACCAGAAGCGTGGCGCTCTCCAAGATCATGCAGGGAATTCAGGCCAGCTACACTCAGCGCTACAACCGGCGCCATCGCAAGGTGGGCCATTTATTTCAAGGGCGCTACAAAGCGATCCTGTGCGACCGCAACGCTTATTTGCTCGAACTGGTGCGCTACATTCATCTCAATCCCGGACGCTTACGAGATCCCGAAGACCCGTGGCGCTACCGATGGAGCAGTCACGCGGCATATTTGGGTAAGGCAGGTCCAGTCAAAGTCGACACGCAAGAAATTCTCGGCCAATTGGGCTCACGACTCGGAGCGGCCACGCGGGCATATGAAAGATTTATGGAAGACGGGATGAAGCAGGGGCATGAAGAAAAGTATTATCAGACCCTCGACCAGCGATTCTTGGGCGATGAAGAGTTTGTCAAAGAGGTGGCGGAACGGACTGAAGCGACGGAGATTGAGATTAGAGGCAAGAAGGTTGGGTTTGCCCGCCTGTTACAAGCGGTCTGTGCGATGCGTCATGTGGAAAGCAAGATATTGTTACAGCCGGGACGCCAGCGCCAGTGGGTGGCGGTACGAGCGCAGTTAGTGTACCTGGCGCGGGAGTGGTGTGGGCTAACGGCCAAGGAATTGGCAGTGCGGCTTCATCGGGACGCGTCGATGATCAGCCGGCTGTACGGTTGGTATCAAGGGCATCGAGATAAACCGGCGAGAATGCGGCGAAGCTGCTCAATCTGTAACTGCGCCGCTAACATTAGAATTCACCCAAGCGCCTGTGCCGTGTTAAACGCCGCACAGGCGCTGCGGTTTATTGCGCTCTGGTTGAAGGCCAGTCTATTTAATCAACCCCGCTTTCTTGGCGATCTGTTCGACGGTTCGATGTTCTTCTCGTATTTCCGCGATGAGCTTATCCGGCGGTTCGTAGTCGGCGACCATTCCAAGATTCCCTAACCGAGCAGCGACTGCCGGGTCCTTCACGACTTTTTCCAACGCAGCGATGAGCGTCTTGGACACTTCGGCGGGCACGCCCGCCGGCGCGAAAAATGCCGCCCAGACACCGAGCAAGTTTTGCTTGTGTCCCAATTGCGCCAAGGTTGGGATCTGGGGAAACTCCGGCATTTTTGTGGATGCAACGATGCCGCGCATGGTGCCGGCTTTGAGATGTTCGGCGACGACACCTTGGGCGGCGGCTGCGCCTTCGATGTGGCCGCCTAACGCCGCGGTCACCGCCGGTCCGGCGCCTTTGAACGGGATCATCGTCATGTCAGCGGTGCTAATCGAGTTGACGATCTCGACGGTGAAATGACCGACCGAACCGGGGCCCACCGTACCGATGCGCACTTTACCGGGGTTCTTTTTGCCATACTCCGCCATCTCGGCAAAATCTTTAAACGGCGCGTCTTTGTGCACGGCGAGCACGATCGGCGTGCGGAAGGCCATGCCGATGGGCGTCAAATCCTTGAACGGATCGTAGGGAACGGCTTCGGGGGTGAGAATGCGATTGAACACCAGCGACGCATTATTGGTGATGAGGATCGTATAGCCATCCTTGGGCGCTTTCACCGCGCTGTCGGTGCCGATGGTTCCACCGGCGCCGGGCCGGTTAACCGCGACGACGGGGACTTTGAGCAGTTTCGATAATCCCTCGCCGATCGTGCGCCCAGCCACATCAGTGGCATCACCCGGAGCAAGGGGAATAATCAGATTGATCGCTTGCTTCGGATAACCTTGCGACCGCAGCGTGTTCGGCAAAAATAAGCAGAGCGACAACGTGACAAGAATTAGCATTCTGCGATTCATGAAATGTCTCCTTTAGCGGGATATGTCGCCGCCCCATAGCTCTTTGAGAAAACCACTTTTTTCTAAATCCTCGGCGAAACGATTGTCGATCATCTCGCTGGCCTTGCGGCGAACATTGGTGCCCTGTTCGCGGGCGACTTCGATGACGCCGGCAACGCTTGCCTCCGGCACCGACAAACGCCGATTGACCAAAAGCTTTGCATAGGCGTCGTAGGCCGATTGCAGCGCGTCAGCATCATTCAGCTTCAGCGTTTTACTAACCGCCGCCTTGCCTTTGTCCGGATTTCTTTCGACAAACTGAATCGATTCCGCCAATGCGGCAACCCATTTTTGTACTAATTGCGGGCGCTCGCGCAGCGTCTTGGCGTTGCTGTGGAGCGAACTGTAGACCGCTGGCAAACCGAGATCGTTGAGACGATAGATCAAATTGAAACCGTCGCGCCGTCCGCGCACATCTAACGGTGGAGTGACCAGCGCAGCGTCGGCGAAACCGGAGCGCATGGCGTTGAACGGCTCCACCTGGCCGGTGCCGCCGACGGTAAGAATCTTCACATCAGTTTCACTGAGACTGAATTTTTTCAGCAGCGCTCGCGCTAAACGAAAAGTCAGATCGCCGGGGCGCGTCACGGCGATGCTTTTGCCTTTCAGCTCTTCGGGCCGCTTGATGTCTTTGCGCGCGAGCAATACCCAAGGCAAGCCAACCAGCGGCGCGGCGATCAACTTGGCATCGCTGCCGGAGGCCATGCCCGGTATCGTCGCGTCGGCGGCGCAGTAGAGAAACTGCACTTCGTCGGCGGCCAGCGCCGCGAGCGATATACCGCTGCCGCGGATGGAAACGAACTCGACCTTCATGCCGTATTTTTCGAACAGGCCGTTGTCGAGGGCGGCGTAGAGATGGATGAAACCGCCGGTGATGGCGCATGTGGCGACGCGCACGGTTGCTGGAGCTTCGCCGGCCTTTACCAAATAGGGATTGGCGGTCGCCTCGCGAGGCAAGCTAAGTTGAGCAAAGAGGAAAAGTATGACTGCGCAAGTTAGAGTCTTCATAAGACGCCGACTCCTTTGACGCTTTGCGAATACATCCGCTTGCCGGTCAAAGTCAAGATTTCTTTTCTTGTAATCGATAGTTCAGCCCATGTACTATCTGCCATCCCGCCCCAAGGCGGCTAAGGAGGATGTTTCCAATATGAAACGGCTTCTCATCGCTCTTCTGTTGTCATACTGCGGCGTCTTTGCGATCGGCACCCACGGCAACGCTCAAAGTCTCAAAGTCGGCATGACTTCGAAGACTTTGTTCTACCTGCCTTTTTATGCGGCGCAGAAAAGAGGTTTGTACGCTGCCGAGGGGTTGAAAGTTGAGCTCATTTTAATCGGCCGCAGCGACGTGCAGCTGCAAGCTCTGCTCAGCGGAGAAATTCATTTTGCGACGCTGAACTCCGATGGCGTCATCGTGGTAAACGAGAAAGGCGCCAACCTTAAAGTTATTGCCGGCGTCGACAATGCCGCGCCCTACGTGCTTGTGGGCGGCAAAGCGTACAAGACGATTAACGATCTCAAGGGCGCGCGCCTCGGCGTGTCGAGCTTGCGCGGCGGGGCGACGTCGATCCTGCTCGAATATATGAAAAGCAAAGGGCTGAATTATCCAAAAGATTATGTCATGAGCGTCATTTCGGGCGGCACCACGGCGCGCTTGACCGCGCTCGAGACCGGCGCCATTGCCGGCGCTGTGCTCGGCGTGCCGTACTCGGACATCGCCATCGACCAGGGCTTCAACCGTCTCGGCGACACCATGGAAGTGATCTCGACCTATCAATTCAACGGCATCACGGTGAATCCTTCCTGGGCGGAAAAGAACCGGGCGGTCGTGGTCAAATTCCTGAAGGCCCATATCCGCTCGCTGCGCTGGATTCACGAGCAGCCGGAGCAAGCGACGGAGTTGTTCATGAGCGAGATGGCAGTCAAACAGCCGTATGCCAGAAGAGGCATCGATTATTTCACTAAGAACAAAATCTTTCCCATCGACGGCTCGGTCACGCTCGACGGTCTGAAGGTGAACATCGATGTGCAGTTCCGCGACGGCGTGTTGAAAGAACCGTTGCCCGGACCGGAGAAATACGCCGACCAGAGTTACGTTCGGCAGGCGCAGAAAGAGCTAGGACTGTAAAAACGTTCAACCGGTCAAATTGATCAAACGGCAACACCAGTTACCGCTAAAAAACGAAAGGATGGAATTATGGCGATTGATGGCATGAAGGTGATCGATCTCGACAGTCATTTGGTCGGCGACCTGGAAAGCTGGGATCAGACTGTTGAAGCAAAGTACAAAGAATATTTGCCACGCAAGCTGCCGACGAAAGACAACGAACGGCGCAAGACTCTGGTCGGCAATCAGATCATGATCGGCTCGGAGCTCGGCCGGCAGAAGGCGGAAAAGAAAGAGTGGGTGACCCCCGCCGATCTCACCCCGCAGGGGCGCGTGCGCAACATGGACTTGGACGGCATCGATGTCGCCGTGTTATCGCCCAACTCGCCGGCCCTCGATATTCTCTGGTTCGCCGACGATCCAGAGCTGGCGGCGGCCTACGCGCGGGCGCAGAACAATTTCATGAACTGGTATTCTTCCCAGCAACCGGGCCGGCTCATGTGGGCCGGGGTGATACCGCTGCAAGATCCGCAAGAGGCGATCAAGGAACTGCATCGTTCGCGCGAGCTTGGTAGCAAAGCGCTCAACGTCAAAGCGACGCCAATACCTGGCAAAGAGTGGACCGACCCGCACTTCGATGCGATCTTCGACGAGCTGGAAAAAACCAACACGCCGATCATTTTTCATGACACCAAAACCGGCTCCATGGGACATGACCGCTTCGCCGACAACTTTTTCTTTTCGCACATGGTCGGCCGGACGATCGAAAGCATGGTTTGTCTGATGGTTTACCTGTGCGGCGGCGTGATGGAGAAACACCCCGATCTAAAAATTATTTGTCTCGAAACCGGCGCCTCGCAAATGCCCTGGTGGCTGTCGCGCATGGACGAGCACTTCGAAAAGCTGCCCCATCTAGTGCCGTGGCAGAAGCGCAAGCCTAGCGACATTTTCAATCAGAGCGTTTACGTCGGCTGCGAGCCCTTCGAAGACGGTTTATTCGAATGGGCAGTGGAGTATTTAGGCGGCGACCGTTTGGTCCTCGCCACCGACTCGCCGCATTGGGACTCGTCCGTGCCTGGTACCGTGACTGGACCGGTGGCGAAGAGCACCAAGATTTCGCAGGAAAACAAACGCAAGGTGCTCGGCGAGAATGCGAT
>JAERMN010000351.1 GCA_016844625.1 Deltaproteobacteria bacterium | reverse complement strand
CGATGTGTTCACCAAGGACGTGATCGAGACCTGGTTGGAGTACAAGAGAAAGAACGAGGTCGATGCCATCCGGCTTAGACCCCATCCTTGGGAGTTCGCGCTCTATTTCGATATTTAACTCTCGCCTCGCGTCTTTTCCCGCTTGCGGGAGAGGCGCAGGAACGGATTGAAGCACCCATGGAAGAGGTCTTGGTTTTTCAGCATGATCCTTTCGAGGATCTCGGCTTCTTCGCCGAAGTGCTAGAGAAACAAGGCGCCGAATACCGGGTCTTGAGATTGTTTCACGGCGAGATGCCGACGGAGGATTGGGACCGGGTCAAAGCGCTGATCCTGCTCGGTGGCCAGATGCATGTCGGCGAAGAAGACGACTTTCCGTTTTTGCGCTGGGAGAAAAAAATTATCCGCGCCGCCATCGATGAAGCGGTACCGATTCTCGGTATCTGTCTTGGCGCACAGTTGATCGCCGCAACGATGGGCGCGCCAGTTTTTCACGGTGCGGTTAAAGAGATCGGCTGGAGTCCCATTTCTATTACTCCCCATGGACAAGTCGATTCTTTACTCGGCTACCTGCCCGAGAACGCCACGGTATTTCAATGGCATGGCGATGGCTTCGAATTGCCGAGCGGCGCCGTACGTCTGGCATCGTCGATCCATTTCAAGAATCAGGCGTTTCGCCTCGGCAAATCGATCTACGGTCTACAATTTCATCTCGAAGTGACGCCGTCCATGATCGAACGGTGGATCGACCAACGCTCGAAGGATCTCGCCTTGGCGCCTTACGTATTGGCCGACAAAATTTTGGCCGACACGCAGAAATATGCGCCGACGCTAAAATACTATGGCGAGAGATTCCTTAGCGAGTTCGTTCGACGGGCGACTCAGTCGCGGCGCCGTGACAAAGAGCGAGGCCAGCCCATCCTATGAGGCGGGTGCTGGTCATCGACGACCACGAACCCTCGCGCCGCCATCTGATCCAAATATTGCGCGACCGCGGATATGAGATCGCCGGCGAGGGAAGCAGTGGAAAACTCGCCGCGGCGCTAGCTCGGACAGCCATCCCCGATGTTATCGTTATTGCGGTTGGGCTGTCGGATATGGACGGCATCCAAGCTGCCGACGAGATCCTAAAGAATATTCTCGTTCCCGTCGTGCTGATTACGAGCCACTACGAAGCGTCCACCGTCGAGCGCGCGACGAAAGCAGGTGTGATGGCTTTGCTGCTCAAACCGGTGCGCGAAGAGGCGGTGAGCCCAGCGATCGAGCTGGCGATCTCCCGCTTTAAAGATTATCTCGCGGTCCAGCAGGAAAACGCCTCCCTGAAAGAAAACTTAGAGTCGCGCAAAATCATCGAACGGGCTAAAGGTTTGTTGATGGAGCAGCGCAGGTTGTCCGAGGAACAAGCCTATTCATTGATTAAAAAAGCCAGCATGAATATGCGCAAGCCGATGGCGGACGTCGCTCAAGCGATCCTACTCGCCGCGGAAATCGACCAGCAGAAAAAATAATTACCGTGGCAATGCTCGCTGCCGTGTATTTGAGCAGCCAGTTGATGCATCCATCAGCAGCGACGCCATTGATTATTACTAAATTGAGCAATCGCCAGTACTTTAAGGCTCGATGTTGATGGCATAACGATTGCTTCATTTAATTCACGAAGGCGACGATGCCTTCGGCTGAGCAAAGGCGCTCACCGTTACGCGGTGCAGCGCCTTTTTCATTCCACGCGGAAAGGAGACGGCTATGGCGTTAGTTTGGCAGAAAACCATGACAGGAAAGATTTTGGACAACGTGCTTTTTTTGGCGGATGTGTTTGGCGATTGCGAGGACCAAGACATTCCGAAGGTCCCCGTGCTGGAGATGGCCAAGTGCTTCGATCTTACGCCGCCGCGGGAGCCAAAACTCCGGCCCCGGCGGCAGGACTGGCCGTTATGGAAATGAAGGCGATGGAACATTGCATGAGGAAAGTCTTCTTAGTTTGTTCTCGGATGATCGTGGTGGCATTCAGTTGCTCTAAAAGAGCGTGAGCGATGAACAAGATCGAAGAATATAAGAAGGAGAAAGACGGTCTCGATATTCTCGACGACATGCCGCGCTATGCCGTTGACGGTTGGGAAACAATCACCGACGGCGACAAGGAGCGCATGAAGTGGGCCGGAGTGTTTTTCCGCCGGCAAACTCCCGGCCGTTTCATGATGCGGTTGCGCATGCCGAACGGCTTCATGAGCGCGATGCAGCTGCGCACGATCAGCGAAATCAGCCGCGAGTTCGGCAAAGGCTTCGCCGATATCACGACACGCCAGCAGATGCAGCTGCGTGAATTTAAGATCAACGATGTTCCGGAGATCTGGCAGCGGCTGCGCGCGGTCGAATTGATTTCGCTGCAAACGGGCATGGACAACATCCGCGGCGTGATTGGCTGTCCGGTTGCCGGCATCACTCCCAACGAATTATTCGATGCCTCGCCGGTGGCACGAGAGTTCACGCAGATGTTTATCGGTAACAAGGCGTTTACCGATTTGCCGCGCAAATTCAATGTGACGATAACTGCTTGCAAAGAAGCTTGCACCCACGCCGAAGCGCAGGATTTGGCGCTCACCCCGGCGCTGAAGGAAATTGACGGAACGCCGGTGCCGGGCTTCAACGTCGCCGTCGGCGGCAAGCTCGGCTCGGGCGGTTTTCGCATGGCGGCGCCGTTGAATCTGTTTGTTACGCCGCAAGAAGCTGCGTCGATCTGTTCGCACGTTGTAATGATTTTTCGCGACCACGGCGCGCGCGAGCTGCGCACCAAGGCGCGCTTGGCATTTCTTATCGAAGCATGGGGCGTGGGAAAATTTCGCAACGAACTGGAACGGCGCGTCGATCGTCCGCTTGCCTCGGCGGGAACCGATCAACGCACGCCGAAACACACCGATCATGTCGGCGTGTTTCGCCAGCAGCAGGCAGGACTCAACTACGTCGGTTTGGCCGTGCCTGTGGGGCGGATGACCTCGGAGCAGATGCTGCAAGTCGCCGACTTAGCCGAAAACTATGGGAGCGGCCAGTTGCGTCTGACGGTCGGACAGAACGTTATCATAGCCGGCGTTCCCGACGGCAAGATCGGCGGGTTGACTCAGGAGCCGGTGCTTCAGCAGCTACGCTACGATCCCTCCGAGGTCATGCGCGGCCTGGTGAGCTGTACCGGCATGGATTTCTGCCATTTCGCTTTGATCGATACCAAAGGCTGGGCGTTGAAAACTGCGCACGTTTTGGAAACCAAATTGGGCAAGACTCAACCGCTGCGCATGCACTGGTCTGGCTGGAACATAAAGGTCAACGGCGAAGTGGTCGAGGCGGTCGATGTCTTTGCCGGCGGCGCGGCGGGTTGTGAGCCGAATTTTCCGATCAAACTTTTGGAAGATGTGCCTTGCGATGACTTGCCGGATGTTCTGGCCGGTTTGGTAAAACATGGTGCTTTCAAAGCAATGCGCCAGCAGCTCAGAAAAATTCCTCAACCGGTCGCGACCGGCGCGCAGCCGGAGCCCAAGATTGAACCGGCCAAGCCGGTCATTCGCGCCGACGAGATCAAAGAAGGAACGGCCAAGCTGGTGCGCGTGAATAATGAAGAGATCGCGGTCTTTAAACATAAAGGTCAGCTGTGCGCGATGCAAAACGCTTGTCCCCATGAAGGCGGGCAGTTGTCGGCCGGTTGGATCGAAGACGGCGCGGTGGTCTGCCCGCTGCATGGTTATCAGTTCGATCTCAAGACCGGTGCATGCGCTACGGACGCCACACTCAACGCGAAAATTTTCAAACTGGTCGCTGATGGCGACGGTTTTATCTTGGAGTCAAAACCAACGTGAAAAAACATCTGGAAGAGTTTCGCAGCGCCGGCCATGGCGGCACCCTGATCGGTGCATTGATTTACTTTACATTGAGCATGGCGGTGTGGGTGATGTTCGGCCCGCTGGGAGCTTACATCGCCGAGGATTTGAAATTGGCGCCGACTGAAAAAGGGCTACTGATCGCTTTGCCGATTCTCTGCGGTTCTCTTTTGCGCATGCCGGTGGGGATTTTGGGCGATCGCATTGGCGCCAAAAAAGTTGGCACCATCGGTCTTGTTCTCACATTGGTTCCTTTGCTGGTCGGCTGGCTCGGCGCCGCAAGTTACGGTTCATTGATTGTTATCGGTCTCATGCTCAGCGTTGCCGGCGCCAGTTTCGCGCTGGCGTTACCGCTGGCGAGCCGTTGCTATCCGGCGCGCCATCAAGGCTTGGTCATGGGCATCGTCGGCGCTGGTAACTGCGGGACAGTGCTGGCGGCGCTGCTCGCGCCGCGTTTAGCCGAATGGGTCGGTTGGCGTGGGGCTTTCGGGCTGATGATTTTGCCGTTGCTTTCCACGTTGGCGCTCTTCTCGATGATTGCCAAAGAACCGCCGCAGCCATCGGCGGGTCAAGGGGTAACGTCGTATGCAAAAATTCTTAGACAAGCCGACAGCTGGTGGTTCAGTCTTTTCTACATGGTGACGTTCGGCGGCTTCGTCGGTCTCGCCAGTTTTCTGCCGGTGTTTTTCTACGACGAATACGGCGTCGGCAAAGTGACGGCGGGCAATCTCACTGCCCTATGCGTTTTTGGCGGCAGCTTTCTCCGTCCCGTCGGCGGTTTGTTGGCCGACCGCCATGGCGGCATTCGCGTGCTCATGGCGCTCTATGGAATCGTCATCGCGGCGATGTTGTTGATGAGCCGATTGCCGCCGCTGCCGTGGGCGATCGCGGAACTTTTCTTGGTCGTGAGCCTGCTCGGCATCGGCAATGGCGCCGTGTTTCAACTCGTGCCGCAGCGCTTTCAAAAAGAGATCGGCGCCGTCACCGGACTGGTCGGCGCGGTCGGCGGCGTCGGCGGTTTTTTGCTGTCGTTTGGCTTCGGTCTCTCGAAAGAATTGCTCGGCACCTACGGTATCGCCTTCGCGAGTTTTGCCTTAGCCGCCGCGTCCTGCATCGGATTGCTCGTTTATCTGCAGGCGGACTGGCGCCGGCAGTGGGCTCGGCAAGAAGTTGGCATGTCGGTCTAAACGGCTTAACGAAGCGATTTCGAACAAAATGGAAATTACCGAACAAAGCGCGATCGATCGATGGGTGAAAACCTACTGCCCTTACTGCGGCGTCGGTTGCGGCCTGCTTGCGGGAATGAAAAATGGCGCGGTGGCTAAAATCAAAGGCGACCCCAAACATCCGTCGAGCCGCGGCGATCTCTGTCTTAAGGCGGTCTATTTGCCGGAGACCTTGCGCACCGACGATCGCTTGCTCTATCCGCAGATTCGATCATGCCAGGAGGGACCGTTTAAGCGCGCTACCTGGGAACAAACATTTAAATATCTCGCCAATAGGTTTCGCCAGATCATCGACGAGCACGGGCCGGAGGCCGTAGCATTTTACGGTTCCGGCCAGCTCACCACGGAGGAGTATTACGTTGGCAACAAGCTGGCGAAGGGATTTCTCGGCACCAATAATTTCGACACCAACTCCCGTCTTTGCATGGCGTCGGCGGTGGCTGGTTACAAGACTTCACTCGGATCTGACGGCCCGCCGGTTGCCTACGACGACATCGACTCAGCAGACTGTTTTTTTCTGATCGGCAGCAACACCGCCGACTGTCATCCGGTAACGTTCAAACGGATCAAACAGCGAAAGCTCAGCCATCCCGACAAAGTCATGATCGTAGCCGTCGATCCGCGGCGCACGGAAACGGCTGACTTCGCCGACCTGCACTTGCCGATTCGTCCGGGCACCGATATCGCGCTTTTGAACGCGATGTTGCACGTGCTGATCGAGCAGGATTTGCTCGATGCGAATTTCATCGCGCAGCACACCAACGGCTTCGCCGAGCTCAAAGAGACGGTCAAGAAATACTCGCCCAAAGTCGCCGAGCAGATTTGCGGCGTGCCGGAATGTCTGATCGTCGAGGCGGCGTTGATTTTCGGCAAGGCTAAGAGCGCCATCTCGCTCTGGAGCATGGGAGTCAATCAGAGCGCGGTGGGCGTGCACAAAAACAACGCGATTCACAATTTGCATTTAGCCACCGGCAAAATCGGCAAGCGCGGCTCCGGGCCGTTCTCTTTAACCGGCCAGCCCAACGCGATGGGCGGCCGAGAGGTCGGCGGCATGGCGCACCTGTTACCCGGCTATCGCAGCGTTGAGAATGCCCTGCATCGCGACGAGGTCGAGGGCTTTTGGGGTTTGCCCTTCGGCAGTATTTCGCCTCGGCCGGGACTCGCGGCTTTGGAACAATTTGAAGCGTTGGCGACGGGGAAACTTAAAGCGATCTGGATTCTCTGCACCAATCCAGCAGTTTCCGCGCCGGATATCGATGTGATCGAGAAGGCGCTGCGCCAGGCCGAGCTTGTCATCGTGCAAGACGCCTATCATCCGACGGCAACAACCAAGTTTGCTCATGTCATTCTTCCCGCCGCGCAGTGGAGCGAGAAAGAGGGCGTGATGACCAACTCCGAGCGGCGCATTACTTACATGCCCAAGCTAACCGAGCCGCCCGGCGAAGCGCTGCCGGACTGGCAGATTCTCGCGCGCTTCGCGCGCGAAATGGGTTTTGCCGATGGGTTTCCGTATGAGTCGTCCGAAGAAATATTCACCGAGTTCGTGGCGCTGACTGAGAACACTTTGTGCGACTATTCGGGCGCGAGTTATACGCGACTAAAAAACTACGGGCCGCTACAATGGCCGGTTACCAATTCTCATCCAGATGGCACGGTAAGGCTTTACCAGGAGCAAAGATTTCCAACCGCCGATGGCAAAGCCAATCTGATCGCGGTCGAGCATGCCGGGCCGGTGGAAAAAACCGATGACGAATACCCGCTGCTGCTCACGACCGGGAGGGTAAAAGTTCATTGGCACACGATGACACGCACGGGAAAGGTCGAAGTGCTGCGCAAGACCAGTCCGGAGCCGATCTTGGACATTCATCGCGCCGATGCGCGCCGTTACGGTATTCACGACGCCGATTTTGTCGAGGTCGTTTCTCGCCGCGGCAAAGTGATGGTGCAGTGCCGGGTGACCGAAGAGATTCCGCGCGGTGTGTGCTTTCTGCCGTTTCACTGGGGGCGTGAGCACGGCTTTTTTAAGGCGGCGAATAATTTAACCATTAGCGCGCGCGATCCTGTGTCGCGCCAGCCGGAGCTCAAAGCCTGCGCCGTGCGCGTGCGCCAGGTGTTGGATTTCCCCCTGGAGGACAATTAGCGATGAGCGCGACCGCCATCGGCAAAGTTTATCTGGTCGGCGCCGGCCCCGGCGATCCGGAGCTAATCACGCTCAAGGGCAAGCGCTGTCTCGAAGCGGCCGACGCGATTCTTTTCGACGAGCTGGCGAACCGTGAGCTTTTGGAATTCGCCGACGGTGACGCGGAATTGATCTACGTCGGCAAGAAGCCCGGCAAGCATTGCGCCGATCAACGCGAGATCGAAGCGCTGCTGATTCGCCACGCGCGACAGGGCAAAACGGTTGTGCGCTTGAAGGGCGGCGATCCGTTCGTCTTCGGCCGTGGCGGGGAGGAGGCGTTGGCCTTGCGCGCGGCGGGTATTCCTTTCGAAATTGTCCCTGGCATTAGCTCGGCCATCGCCGCGCCAGCCTACGCCGGTATTCCCGTGACGCACCGCTCACACGCGTCGAGCTTCGCCGTCGTCACCGGCCACAAGGCAGCGGGCACAGAT
>JAERMN010000350.1 GCA_016844625.1 Deltaproteobacteria bacterium | reverse complement strand
CGCTTTCGACTGGTTCCTCGGCCGCAACGACCTGGACCTGCCGATCTATGATCCGACCACCGGCGGTTGTCGAGACGGTTTGCATCCCGATCGGCCGAACCAAAATCAGGGCGCGGAGTCTTCCCTCGCCTTTCTTCAGGCGGTGCTGGAGCTGCGCTTGGCTGAGACGACATTGGTATCCGTGGAAACAGGAGTTTCAAAAACAGGAACTTGATGAACAATCAACACGCCGAACTTTTCCGCCGTCATAAACTCAATCCGATCTTGAGCGCCGCTAATTGGCCCTATCCGGTCAATAGTATTTTCAACCCCGGCGCTACACTGTTGCCCGATGGAACTACCCTGTTATTGTGCCGCGTCGAAGATCGCCGGGGCCATTCTCACTTTACCGTCGCTCGTTCCGACAACGGCGCGGACAACTGGCGGATTGAATCCCGGCCAACCCTGCTGGCCAACCCAGAAAACTTCCCGGAAGAACTGTGGGGTATCGAAGATCCGCGGGTTACCTACATCCCCGAATTGAGCAAGTATGCCGTTGTCTATACCGCGTTCTCGCGCGATGGCCCGGGCGTGTCTCTGGCGCTCACTGAAGATTTTCACAGCTTCGAGCGCTACGGTGTCATCATGGCGCCGGAAGATAAAGATGCGGCGTTACTTCCCCGTCGTATCGGCGGGCAGTGGGCTTTGATCCATCGGCCGGTCAGCGCTCCGCGCGCGCATATGTGGATATCTTTTTCACCGGACTTGCGCCACTGGGGCAATCACAAGCTGATGCTGGAAGCGCGCCGCGGCGCGTGGTGGGATGCTAATAAAATCGGCCTCTCGCCGCCGCCCATCGAAACGCCGCGGGGCTGGCTGGTGATCTATCACGGCGTGCGGCAGACCGCGGCCGGAGCTATTTATCGATTAGGACTGGCTCTGTTTGATTTGCAAGCGCCGGAGCACTGCATAAAACGAGGCGATGAGTGGATCTTCGGCCCGCAAGAAGTCTACGAGCAACGCGGCGACGTCGACAATGTGGTTTTCCCTTGCGGCTACACCATTGCGCAGGACGGCGACACCATCAATATTTATTATGGCGCGGCGGATACCAGCATCGCGATGGCCACCGGCAGTCTGCGCTCGATTCTCGATTGGCTTGAGCGGCATGGAGACGAATCAACGGCAACTCTCAACGGATAAAAGGAGCATTTATGGCTAGTGAGACATTCAAAAAACGGCAAAAAGAAACGGCGCGGAAAGAAAAGAAAATGCAAAAATTAGCCCGCCGCCTGGAACGCAAGAATGAGAAAGTGCCGGGCGAAAACAGTTTGGATGAGGATATTCTGAAGCTAGAGCAAGAGCAGGCAGCGGATCATCCCGGGCCAACGAATTTATGAAGCGTAAATTAACTTAAACGCTTGGACTTTGATCGGTACCGCATTTTGTAACTCTTCGCCGATACCATCGGCTTCAGGTCCTAGCGGAGATGCGGCGCTAAGAGGCGCGTGGTTTCAGGGTCGCGTATCAGGCGATATGCCAGACTGTCAAAGCTTACGTTCTGCGCGCCTGAAAGAATTTGAACTGTTCAGACTTTGAGTCGCCCGGCGCCCAACCCACAGAGGAGAATCGGATGACATTGAGCATTGGAGAAAAAATCATTCTTCCCAGTCACGGCCCTTGTCTGATCAACGCGGTAGTTAACAAGCTTGTCGGCGGCACGTCGGCAACTTTTTACCGATTAGCGCCCCTCGAAGATACCGGCGGAGAACTATTTATCCCGGTCGACAAAATTACCGGATTAGGGATTCGACAGTTAGTGGGACGGTCAGAGATTCCGAAGCTGTTCGGCCGACTTGGCCAGGAAGCCAAAAAAACGATCCTACCGACCACGGCGCGAAACTGGAAACAGCGCGCCATCGATCATTCGAAGCTCTTGGCCTCTGGCTCGGCGTTTGATCTGGCTGAGATCGTCGAATCTCTCACTGAGTTAAACGAGACGAGGGCGCTCGCGCCACATGACCGTCAAACTCTGGAACGGGCGAAAAAGCTCCTGGTCTGCGAGATCGCCGAAGTGTTGGGCGAGACAAAAACTGCGATCGAGGAACGGATAGACAAAGCCCTCCAGGTGCGCAAAGCAGAATAAAAATGCGGCAACGAAATGATTCGGAGCCTGCTCTATAGGCGCTTCGAAGCGGGATAAAAATCGCCAGAGGTGGTTATGTACGGGATGCTTTGGCTGTTAGTCGGCGCAATGTAAGAATTGGCCAGTTGGAAGCTACTGGCGCACCAAACCCACTAAATCAAAATTGCCGACCGCCTGACCTGGCGCACGACAAGCAAGCGCGGCGCAAAAAGTGAGAAGCAGCATTTCATATAAGAACTATCTGATTCGCCTCGAGTCGTTTCAGCGTGAAGTCCAGGGCACGTGGATACCTCAATATTATTTTGCCCGACAAGATATCGGTAGTAAGGGAACTGATTTTCCATCGCAACAATATCAATTTAACGAAGCTCTGCAAAGCGAAGATGAGGCCGACGATTTAGCTCTGCGCAAAGCGATGGAGTGGATCGACAAAAATTAAGAACTCGATCGGCAGCCTGTGCGGCGCGCACCGACGATCATCCCGTCATCGCGGAGAACTCTTCGCGGGCAAAGAAAGGAGACATGATGACGATTCAACAGACGCCTCAAGCCGACCAGTTCAAACAACAATTGCGCGATTCGTTGCAGCGCGAGACGATCAATTCTCGCGCCGTCAAGATTGCCAGGCACGGCAACGTCGACAGCTGCGGCGATCAAGACGAGATGGTTTACTTTATCGAGACGAATAAAGATCGCAAATAAGTTCACCGCTTACCTGGGGCAAGTCGTCTAGCGGGCCTGTGCCGCTCGGCGAGTTGGGTGTTTTTGTTTTTGAACTCGTCTAATATTGGACAGTAATTTCTCTTGCGGCGTGATAGCGTTATAAAGAAGATCGCTACGGTGACGGACCGTTTGCGGGCGATGATCGAGGATTGAAGTCAAGGGTCGACGGACCGCCGGCTTAGGAATGCAGGTTGTAGCCTGCAAAAATCCGTGACCTGGGGAAAGTTTACGTGACATAGACGGTCGAGACCTTTGCAAATATTGCAGTCTTCGAGGAACGCTCTCACGATCAGGCCCGAACGGCTGGCGCCAATGAAGTCCTGCTCGCGATGCCGCTTGGCGTCTTAAATTTTTGACTTCACGAGGTTCACAGTGTCGGATAATGCAGGTTCTGCCAATCTTAATACAACTAGGCCCGCTTGGTATGGGATCACTGCCAAGTTCGGGCAGTCGCATCTCGGCAAATCGTTGTGGCAACTTCTCGATACGTTGGGTCCTTATGTCGTCCTATGGGCGGCGATGGTTTATCTGGTTCAACAAGGTTTTCCCTATTGGATCACCCTGGGGTTGGCAATGGTGGCGGGAGGCGTATTGGTGCGCATTTTCATCCTGTTCCACGATTGTTGCCATGGTTCCTTCTTTGCGTCGCGCCGGGCCAATACGATTCTCGGCTATGTCACCGGTATTCTCACTTTCACGCCGTTTGAAGACTGGCGACGCGCCCATAACACGCATCATGCCACGGCGGCAGACTTAGATCGGCGCGGCGTGGGCGACGTCTGGACGATGACGGTCGACGAGTATCTGGCGGCGCCGCGACGACGGCGCTTCGCTTACCGTTTCTACCGTCATCCTTTTATCACGCTCGGGCTGGGGTCCGCAGCTCTATTCTTATTCCGCCATCGATTTTCTAGCAAAGGTGCGGGGAGACGGGAGCGCAGGAGCGTGTTTCACACCAATATGGCGCTCTTGTTCGTCGCCGGAGTGGCGACCTGGACGATCGGTCTGCGGACTTATCTTTTGGTTCAGCTGCCGATCATTCTGATCGCCGGCAGTCTCGGACTGTGGCTGTTCTATATCCAGCATCAATTTGAGTACGCGTATTGGATACGACATGAATCTTGGGATCCGCTGAAAGTAGCGCTGGAAGGCAGCTCGTATTTCAAGTTGCCGAAAATTCTCCAATGGTTTACGGGCAACGTTGGCTTGCATCATGTTCATCACGTTCGCCCGAGTATTCCTAATTACAACTTGCAACAATGCCACGACGATATTCCCGCGTTTCAAGCGGTCACGGTCATGACGCTGAGGACAAGTCTTAGGTCGCTGCAACTAGGCCTATGCGATGAAAAACACAAAAAGTTGGTGAGTTTTCGCTCATTGAAGGCGCAGCGTGAGGGACGATGACGCCAACAGAATGTTCCGATTCCTATTTCGAGAAATTGTTTTCGCGAAGGTTCAGCAGCAGAGATAAGGTGGCTAGACGATTCTTGGAGATTTTGAATATCACGCACCTCGACTTGCTATCACGACCCAATTCACCTAGGCTTGAA
>JAERMN010000043.1 GCA_016844625.1 Deltaproteobacteria bacterium | reverse complement strand
CGGCTCATCTCGACGATGACACGGACCGAAGTCTTGCCGCGGCGGTGCCCCTCAATGCGGTTCTTGCCGCGGGATTTGGCCCAGCGGCCGTTGCCATCCATAATGATGGCCACATGCTCAGGCAAGCGTTTCTTGTCTACGCCGTCTAACTCCATTGCGACCTCGCCAAGTGCGGTTTCATCGATGCGAAAATGAACAACCCAAGGCTGGAAAGAATTACGGACAAAACCGAGGATGGAAAGGTCGCGCCGAAATCAGCGGAACTAAACCGCCATGACCTCTTCTTCTTTGCCTTTGACAATGTGATCGATCCGGCCAATGAAGTCGTCAGTGATCTTCTGAACTCGCTCCTGGCCATGCTTCGCGTCATCGGCGGTGATCTCTTTTTTCTTCTCGGCTTCTTTCAAATGTTCGATGCATACACGCCGGTGATTGCGCACCGAGACCCGATACTCTTCGGCGATTCGCTTGACATGCTTGACCAACTCCTTACGCCGCTCTTCGGTCAATTGCGGAATCGGTATACGAATGACTTTGCCGTCGTTATTGGGCGTCAAACCGAGATCGGATTTGAGAATCGCTTTTTCGATTTCCACCATCGCGCTACGGTCAAAAGGTTGAATCACCAATAGCCGCGGCTCCGGCGCGCTCAAGGTCGACAGTTGGTTGAGCGGCGTCGACGCTCCGTAATAGTCGACGACAATATGTTCGAGCAGCGCCGTGGAAGCTCTTCCGGTGCGCAGCTTGGTGAGTTCCTTGCGCAGCGCGCCGACCGAGCCGTCCATTTCCTTCTGCAGCTGAGTAAAAACTGCTTCGTTCATCGCTTTCCTCCGCTGACGAGTGTACCGATAGGATCGCCCGACACAACCCTTTTGATATTACCCTTCTCCATGAGATTGAAAACGATAATCGGCAAATTGTTATCCATGCAGAGTGAAATCGCCGTGGAATCCATCACCTTGAGCCCGCGGTTAAGCACCTCGATGTAAGTCAATGCTTCGAACTTGGTCGCGCCGGTAAACTTGGTCGGGTCGGCGTCGAAAACGCCGTCCACCTTGGTCGCCTTGAGGATCACTTCCGCGCCGACCTCCATGGCGCGCAAACTCGCGGTCGTATCGGTGGTGAAATAGGGATTGCCGGTGCCGCCGGCAAAAATCACGACGCGGCCCTTTTCCAGATGGCGGGTCGCGCGCCGGCGGATATAAGGTTCGGCGACTTGGCGCATCTCAATCGCCGACAAGACCCGGGTCGAGACTCCCAAATGCTCCAGCGCGTCTTGCAACGCCAGGCTGTTGATTACGGTCGCCAACATGCCCATGGTGTCCGCGCTGGCGCGGTCCATGCCGATCTCACTCGCCACCGCGCCGCGAAAAATATTCCGCCGACGACCATGGCGAGATCGCAGCCCATCTCCTTAACTTCTTTGATCTCTTGGGCGAAGGCTTTGATGGCGTTGCCATCGATGCCAAAATCTTGCGGACCGGCAAACACTTCGCCGGTCACTTTGAGCAGGATGCGTTTGTACTTTGGCGCTCCGTTGTTCATGAAACACCATCAGACGATTAGTCTTTGCCGACCCCTTCGCCGAGATGATAGCGGGAGAAGCGGCGAATCTGGATATTCTCGCCAAGCCGAGCGATGGCGTCGTTCACGACATCGATGACTTTCTTGTCCGGGTCTTTGATGAAGGATTGCTCGAGCAAACACACTTCCGAGTAAAATTTATCGACCTTGCCTTCGACAATTTTATCGACGATTTTCTCCGGCTTACCCGACTCCAACGCTTGCTGGCGGTAGATGTCCTTTTCCTTGTCCAAGTCCGCGGCGGTCACTTCCTCGCGCCGGACGCAGCGCGGATTCGCCGCGGCGACTTGCATGGCGACGTCTTTCAATAACGCTTGAAACTCTGTCGTACGAGCGACGAAGTCGGTCTCGCAGTTGATCTCCACCAGCACGCCGATCTTACCGCCAGCGTGAATATAGGCGCCCACCGCGCCATCGCTCGCCGCGCGGTCGGCTTTTTTAGCCGCGGCAGCCAGCCCCTTTTGGCGTAAATAGTCGAACGCTTTTTGTATGTCCCCGCCGGTTTCGGCGAGCGCTCTCTTGCAATCCATCATGCCCGCTCCGGATTTTTCCCGGAGATCTTTTACCATGTTCGCAGTGACTTCCATCAGACCTACACTCCTGCCGCGGCGCTTTCAGTCGGCGGCGCAGCGGCAGCCGCCGCGCTTCTCTCTTCGTCCTTACTCTTGACGAGAGACTGCTCATAGAGCGTCTTGCCCTCGATCACCGCTTCGGCGATCGCCGCACAGAAAAGTCGAATCGCGCGGATCGCGTCGTCGTTGCCCGGCACCTTGTAGTCGACCATATCCGGATCGCAGTTGCTGTCAATGACCGCGATGACGGGAATGCCGAGCTTGCGCGCCTCTTTGACGGCGATCTCTTCCTGTTTGGGATCGATTACGAAGATCGCATCGGGGAGTTTGCGCATCGTCTTGATACCACCGAGCGATTGCTCCAATTTGTCTTTCTCACGACTTAAACCGAGCATTTCTTTCTTAGTTAAGGCCGCGACAATTTTCGGATCGTTTTCCATCTCCTCGATTTTGCGCAAGCGATCGATACTCAGACGAATCGTCGAAAAATTGGTTAACGTGCCGCCCAACCAGCGCTTCTGCACGTGGAACATGCCGCAGCGTGCCGCTTCTTCTTTAATCGCGTCTTGCGCCTGCTTTTTGGTGCCGACAAACAAGATATGTCCGCCCGACGCCGCGAGATCGCGCACCACGGTTTCCAACGCCTTGAACATCGTCACGGTTTGCTGCAAGTCGATGATATGGATGCCGTTGCGGGCGCCGAAGATATAGGGCTTCATCTTCGGGTTCCACCGGCTGGTTTGGTGGCCGAAGTGAACTCCCGCCTCGAGTAACTGTTTCATGGAAATGTCGCCCATTCGATTCTCCTTTGGTTTTGTCCTCCCCTCTCGTCAGCTTCCCGCCGCACCCGTTGGGCACCGCGACGGAAATCGGAGAGGGTGTGAAATATTGATAATAAGCGACGCCTTACTCGCTGGCAGAGCGTCGCTGCGAAGACCGTTGCCAATAACCTCTAGGGTCTGGGCAACGTTGAGTTTTTAACAGAGTTCATGGAACGACGCAAGTTTGCCTAGCCGCCCCGGAGACTTACTGGCTCATCGATTCAAGAAAATCTTTGTTGGTTTTGCTGCCGCGCATCTTGTCGAGCAAAAACTCCATCGCGTCAACCACACTCAATTGCGACAACACCTTGCGCAGTATCCAAATCCGGTTTAAATCTTCCTTGGCGATCAACAACTCTTCTTTGCGAGTCCCCGACTTGTTGATATCGATGGCGGGAAAAACTCGTTTATCCATCAAGCGGCGATCGAGATTAACTTCCATGTTGCCGGTGCCCTTGAACTCTTCGAAAATCACTTCATCCATGCGGCTGCCGGTGTCGATCAGCGCCGTCGCGATGATGGTCAGACTGCCGCCTTCCTCGATGTTACGCGCCGCGCCAAAAAATTTCTTCGGTTTATGCAGGGCGTTGGAATCGACGCCGCCGGAAAGGATTTTGCCGCTCGGCGGCACCACGGTGTTATAAGCACGCGCCAAACGAGTAATGCTATCGAGCAGAATGACAAGTCCTTGCCATGCTCGACCAGCCGTTTGGCCTTTTCAATGACCATCTCGGCGACTTGCACATGGCGCGTCGCCGGTTCATCGAAAGTCGAACTGATCACTTCGCCGTCCACCGAACGCTGCATGTCGGTAACTTCCTCGGGGCGCTCGTCAATCAACAGCACAATTAAAACCACTTCTTTATGATTATGCGCAATCGCTTTGGCGATATGCTGCAACATCATCGTTTTACCGGTGCGCGGCGCGGCGACAATCAAACCGCGTTGCCCCTTGCCGATGGGCGTTAGCAGGTCAACGATGCGCGTCGTGTAATCATCGGTCTGAGCTTCGAGACGCAAGCGCTCGTTGGGATAGAGCGGCGTAAGATTGTCGAACAGAATTTTTTCGCTGGCCCGCTCCGGATCCTCGTAGTTGATGGTCTCGACTTTGAGGAGCGCGAAGTAGCGTTCACCCTCTTTGGGCGGACGGATGTGGCCCGAGATAATATCGCCAGTGCGCAAGCTAAAACGGCGAATTTGGCTCGGCGAAACATAAATATCATCAGGCCCCGGCAGGTAGTTGTAATCCGGCGCTCGCAAAAAGCCGAAGCCGTCGGGCAGCGTTTCCAAAACACCCTCGCCATAAATATGGCCGTTTTGCTCCGTCTGTGCCTGCAAGATGGCAAAGATCAGCTCTTGCTTGCGCATATTGGCGGCGCCCTCAATATTGAAGTTCTTGCCAATCAGCGCGAGATCGCCGATCTTCTTTTCCTTGAGAACCTTAAGATTCAGGCCGTTGTCTTCGACGACGGCCTCCGGCTCGGCAGCACGAGTTCTACCACGAACCATACACTATACCTCCCCTTTCATTACCCAGAAGCGGCCCCGAACAGTAGCCGCGTGATTTACAAACTTCGTTGAGATTTAAAAAACCAATCCGCCGGCGTACCTAACTATGAGTTTCAACATAAGCGAAGGAAAATCATCGTCACTCTGGACATAGCTGTAGGGATTAACATGTCGGCTCGACATGCATCAGGATGCGGACACAAATCTCTCTTTAGAAAAAACAATCAACTTTAGAACGCTTAAAGCCGCGTGAGTTCGTTATTCGTGTGGGGGATTGATTAAAAGAAATTGCTGAAATGAATTTTTCTTTTGACTAATACTATTTAAACAGCAACTCCTTGTCAACCCCTTTGCGCCTGCCGCCGGTGAGAAATTTCGCCATTGACGATTTCTGCGCGGCAGCCTCGCAAATAGCGCAAAAGTCCCGCAATATCGTCTGGCAAGGGTGCGGAAAACTCTAGACGCTCACCGCTCCGCACATGGTCGAGGGCCAAATGCTGGGCATGAAGCGCTTGGCGGGGAAAACCCTCGACGATCGAGTCGATCGCGCCAGCGCGATCGACAGTTTTGCGCTTGTGACCATAAACTTTATCACCAACGATCGGATGTCCCATATCGGCAAGATGCACTCGCAACTGATGGGTCCGCCCGGTACGCGGCCGCAATCGCAAAAGCGTCAGCGCCGCATGAACACGATTACCGTCCTCCAGTGGGAAACGCTCCTCAACGCGCCATTCCGTAAACGCTTGGCGAGACTTGTTTAAAAAATGCACGCTCGACATGCGCTTGCGGTCCGAGCGGTGCCGGCCGATGGGCCGATCGATGCGCCCCTCGTCCGGGGTGATGTTCCCCCAGGCTAACGCCAAGTATCCTTTGCTAACGCTTCGGTTTTTAAACTGCGCGACGAGCTTATGAAAGGCAAACATGTTCTTGGCGACAACCATGACTCCGGAGGTTTCCTTATCCAAGCGGTGCACGATCCCAGGCCGCCGCTCGCCACCGATGCCGGCCAGGTCCGGACAGTGATACAAAAGCGCATTCACCAGCGTGCCGTTCGGTCGTCCCGCCGCCGGGTGAACGACCATGCCGGGAGCTTTGTTGATGACCAGACAGTCCGCATCCTCATAGAGAATAGCCAATGGTAAAGCTTCCGCTTGGAGATGAGTTTCTCGCGGTGGCAACCAGCGAATAGCAATCCGATCATTGGGCTTTAGCCGCACGCTCGCTTTTGTTGGCGCACCATTGAGAGTTATTTGCCCCTCAATAATGAGCCGCTGAATTTCCGCCCGGCTGAGTCCGCCCGGCGCTTCTAAGGCAGCTAATTCACGGGCAAGAAACAAGTCGAGTCGCATGCCCACCGATTTTCCGTCAATCACTAGCTCGCGCAAAGCCATTTCGATCGACCGCAAAAAACGCTCAGCCATTAAGATTCAATTCGGCGAAAACCGCCTTGGCGTTATCAACATCACGGCGAATCTGTGCGATCAAATCGTCGACCGAATCAAATTTCCGCTCCGCGCGGATTCTTTTGACAAACGAAAGCTTGACGGGTTCGCCGTAAATATCTTCGTTGGAGTTCAGAATAAAGCTTTCGACGGTTCGCGGTCCGGCGCCAAAAGTTGGATTGACGCCAATGCTGCTGACGCTCAAGAGTCGGCGCTCGCGGAGTTGAAACAGCGTCGCGTAGATGCCATCCAACGGCAACACCTCGGCGCGAGTGGACACGTTGGCAGTGGGGAACCCAAGCTCGCGCCCGCGCCGATGCCCGCCGACAACGCGCCCTGAGAGAAAATAATAGCGGCCTAACATCGACTCGACTCGATCGACTTGGCCGTCACTAACGTGCGCACGGATGCGCGAACTACTAACCCGCTCGCCATTGACGAGAATCGGTTCCACCGTCGCCACGGTGAAGCCGAGTTCCCTGCCCCAATGCTCCAAATCGGCGACACTACCCTTGCGCCCTTGGCCAAATCTAAGATCTTTGCCGACCCAAATCTTGCGCGCCTTAAGCCGGTCGACGAGAATCGTTCTGACAAACTCCGCCGCGCTCAACTTGGCAAACGATAAATCGAAATTTTGAATGACGACGACATCGACGCCGAGCGTTTGGAGCAACTGCATTTTGTCTTTGTGCGCGAGCAGCATTTTCGGCGCCCGCTCGGGCGCGAGCACTTTTAACGGATGAGGCTCAAAGGTCAGAACCACCGATACCAGACCAAGATTTCTTGCCTCAGCCACCACGCCGCCGATCAGCGCCTGATGGCCGAGATGAATGCCGTCGAAGTTGCCCAAGGTGATTGCGGCCCCGCGCAAAGACAGGCTCGGGTCATCGATATGGCGAAAAATCTGCATAGAGTTGGATGATCAATCGACAGCGGTGCAAGCGCACGATGGCAGTCCGACTGGAAAAGCTTGATCAGCGGCACAAACCGATTGCAAAAGTGCGGCGCAACCGGCTGACTACGATTCGAGCGCTTTTAGCCTCTGCTTCGCCCGCGGCGCTTCGGCGGAATTCGGATACTTCTCCAGTAACTCTTGCAGGACTAAACGGGCATTGAGCTTCTCGCCCAATTCGGCGAAGGCAGAGCCTTGGCGCAGTAGCGCCGCGGGCACCTTGTCGGCTTGCGGATATTTGCGCCGCACTTCATCGAACTCAACGATCGCTTTGTCGAATTCTCGCAGCGCAAAGTGGCTTTCGCCGATCCAAAATTGCGCGCTCGGCGCTAGTCGACTTTTTTGATGTTTTTTCAAAAACTCTCTGAAGCGGCCGATGGCAACCCGATAGTCTTTCTTCTCGAAGGTGCGCCAGGCGGCCTCGTAGTCTCTGCGAATGCTATCGGACTCCGCCGCCAGGGCGGCTTCGGTGTAGCCATCGTTTGCCGGTGCACTTTGTTGCACAGCTTGCGCGGCCTGCGCTGTTTCGCGCAACTGCTTTAGCTCATCTTCCCTGCTCTTGAGCACTTGCGCTTGCGCTTTGCTTTCGTCCTCGAGCTTAGCCAGCCGCGCCTCAAGGTTCTTCACCCGCTGATCACCTTCGCGGCTGGTTTGGCCGATTTGCCGACCGACTTGTACCCGGGTCTCATCGATGCCCTCTTTAATCGCGCTCAACTCCCTTTGCATCTGCTGAATATTGGCGCGCGTATCGGCAAGGCTGGTGCGCACTCCATCGATGTCGGACTTAAGATTGGTCAGATCACCACGTAAACGGCGCTGATCACGCTCTAAGATCTCTACCTGCTGCGGATTCACGCAAGCAGATAGAGAACATACGCCAACAATCAACGCATAGTTGAAAAAAGTCTTGATGGTCATCCGAAGGCTCACGTTGGGCTCACGACTACGACGCCGGCTTGCTCTGCATAATCACCGAACGCGCGCGCCGGTTCTGCAACCAGCAGGATTCCGTCGCTTCTTTACATGCCGGGATTTCTTCACCGTAACTGATCGTCGACAAGCGACCCGGCGCGACTCCGAGCGACACTAAATATTCGCGAGCCGCTTGGGCTCGTTTGGCGCCGAGAGCCAAGTTGTATTCACTGGTGCCGCGCTCATCGCAGTGTCCTTCGATTTCGACCCGCGCCGCCGGATTCGCCTTCAGCCACTCGCTGTTGGCGCGCAAAACGGTGCGCGCATCCTCACTCAAATTGTAACGGTCAAAACCAAACAACACGTCTTTTAGCGGACTCGACGCCGGTGTGATCGGCGCTTTACCTTCTTGCAATTGCGTCAAACTCGACTGGTCGGTATTGGCTACTTTGGTAGAGCTACCCGACCCTTCACCAGGCCGTCCGCTGGCCGCCCGTGAACCGTCCGACCCTGTGGACGCTGGCAATGAGCTTACCGGTTTCGGTCCGACGGCCGGGGTGCATGCCTGAGCCACAAAAATGATCGCGCCATAAAACCCGTAGCACAGCATTCTAGAATTTGCCACTGTCAATCCCTCCTCTCCTGAATGCGGACATTACTTGGAATTACACGGAAGGGTGAGTAAGTTAATCTAATCGAGGGGACCAACTTGGTTTTGTATCATCGCCCCCCGAACCTGTCAATCTTCTTTGGTTTTCACCGCTCGCTTGCATGACGTAGAGATGATACCTGCCGGCACGATTCGAGGAAAAAGCGATGAACCTGCCGTCCGGCGACCAGGTCGGATCTTCGCTATCGGACGACTCAGAAGTGAGCTTGCGCGGTTCACCGCCATCGGCGGAAATCGAAAATATCGCAAATCGGCTTCCCACCCGACCCGTGTATACGACCCGATCTCCTTTGGGAGACCACTCGGGAGAAGTATTGTAGCCGCCGCTATAAGTGAGCCGGCGCGACTTGCCGCCTTGCAGATCCAAAATGTAGAGCTGCGGCGAGCCGCTCCGATCCGAGACGAAAACAATTTGCTTGCCATCAGGCGACCAAGCTGGCGACACCTCAATACCCGGATCCTCGGTAAGTCGCCGGAGCAGATTACCGCTGCGGTCCAAGAGATGCAGGTTGGTGTTACCCCCCGACTCGAAGGTCGCGACCACCGATTGACCATCGGGGGATAATTTTCCGCCAAGGTATTTGCCGGCTACCCTGGGCGAAAACTTGACCTCTTTGCCGCTAAATAACTCAAACAGATAGAGCGTTTGATTGCGCTCCTTGAAGGACGAATAGAGAATCGACCGGCCATCGGCGCTCCACGACGGCGACAGATTGATCGTGTGATTATCAGTGACCTGAAATTTTTCGCTGCCGTCCAAATGCGATACGTAGATCTCTTTAAAGCGCCCGCCGCTATTCGAAACATAAGCGATTCGGGTGTTGAACACGCCGGGAGTTCCGGTGAACTGGTTGATGATCTCGTCGACGAACTTGTGCGCGATGCGGCGAAAGTCTCTTACTCGGCCCGTGTAGCGCTTACCGATTCTCTCCTTGTTTTGGTAAACATCGAAAAGCCGCAACTCCACCGAGATATCTTCGCCTTGAACACTAAACCCGCCCTTCACTAAACCTTCTGCGCCGATGGTCGACCAATCTTTGAAATCAAAAGCGCCGAGCGTAATACCACTTGTCTGCGCGCTCTCGATATAGGCGCTGCGGTCGATAACTCTGAACCAACCGGAAAGCTCCAGATCGTGCACCATGGCGTCGGCGATGCCGGTGGATAAACGCGCGGAGTCGGCTGTGTTTGCGGCCAAATTTTTTAGCGGCGAGACTGCGATGGGAAATTTTTGTCCGCCTTGGCCGACGATCTCGCCCGTCACAGCGGATGCCGCAAGAGCGAAGCTGGATTGCCCGAACGCAAGAAACGAAACCAACAACCAAACTTTCAATCCCATAGTTCTAAGCTCCCAAATCGCGCGGTCGGAAAGTTAGCTCGACGTCGGCAAAGTCTTTCCGATAGGCTTCCGGTGGCGCCGCTAGCGGGCTAGATTTTTTTAATGCGCGCAAGACCGATTCATCGTAGGTCTGATCGCCCGACGCCTGGACGATTTTAAGTCCGACGATTTCGCCGTTGTCTTTGATCGCAAAATGCACCACCACCGCAAGGTTGCTGCGCTGTCCCACCCAAGCCCAGTTCTCTTTAATCGTGCTCATCATCCGGTTCTGGTAGATGACGAAATCCATCCCTTTGACAACTCCAGGGCCGCCGCGGCCACCCGGTCCCAAAGCAGCCGCGCCATCGCCGTCACCAGCGCCGGTACTGAGCGCTACTCCTTTTGACGCTTTCTGACCGCTTTCGGTTCGCGCCTTGGCGCGCTCCGCCGCCGACTGGATCAAGCGTTCGCGCACACTATCGGCGGAGGCGCTCTCGGTCTTTTCCTCGCTCTTGCGCTCTTTCGTTTCCTGCTTGATCGGTTCCTTAGTTTTTTTCTCGTTGAGCGCAAACTTTTCGTCCAGCCGCGCTTTTTTCTCGACCACCTTGGCTTTTTCTGCTTTTTCGTTCTTTGTTTCAGTCTTAACCGGTGCTTCTTTTGGCTCCTTGGAGGATCGATCGGCCGGCGCCAGCTCCGTGCCCAAATGACTTCGGCCAATCCTTTCTCCGCCGATGAGGTCGACTGTGTAGACCGTGGGCGCCGGCGGATTCGTGCTCGGCAGCATGGGAACGAAAAGCATGCACGCGATCAAGGTGCCGTGAATGAGCAACGAGACCGTCAGCCACTTCGGCAGACGATCTACCTCGCCGATCAGCGAGAAGCTTCGTTCTCTGAGGCTGAGCATCGGCGCCGGACTTTCATCAGCCATGTTGTGCTATCCCTCTTCAGACGCCGGCCGCGTCACCATCCCGACTTTTTCGATGCCGGCCTCTTTGATCACCGCGATCGTCTTCATGACCACACCATAGCGAACTTCCTGATCCGCGCGCAGATAGACTTGTTTGTCCGCTTGCAGTTTTTTGATGGCATGAAGCTTTTCGCCGAGCTCGCGAAGAGACATGGCATTATCGTTGAGATAAGTCTTGCCGTTCTTGGCAACTGTCACAACCAACTGCTCTTGGGTTCCTGGTATCGCGGCGGCTTTGCCTTGAGGCAGATTGACCTGTACGCTTTGTTGAATGATCGGCGTGGTCACCATGAAAATCACCAACAGAACCAACATAACGTCGACAAGCGGGGTCACGTTGATCTGTGCGATGGTTGCCCCTTCACGTTGAGACGACGAGTCCATGGCCATAATTACCTCTTTATTTAGAACTCGACCCTATCGTAGCCTAATCGAGGACGTCCGGGCTCAAACTCTCCTACCGCTCAAGTCGCGCTGCGCTGTGATTGCCCCACTGGTCACCCCAGTCGGATCGATCCCCATGCATCGAGGTCAATTATACTCTGTATTTTGATTACTTAAAGAAGTGACGTTCGGCGATGTTAAGAAATTCATGGGAGAAATTATCCATCTCTACCGCCAAGACTTTGATTTGCTGGACGAAAAAATTATAAGCCATCAACGCTGGGATCGCCGCAGCCAGACCTACGGCCGTGGCGATCAACGCCTCCGCGATACCTGGCGCAACCGCCTGAATACTCGAAGAGTGCGTCACGCTCAGGCCGAGAAACGCATTCATGATGCCCCACACCGTGCCGAACAGACCGACAAACGGCGCGGAGCTCGCGGTCGTCGCGAGAAAAGAACAATGCTTTTCCAATTTGGTAATCTCGACACTCGTCGCTCGCTGCATGGCGCGTGAAACATTATCGATGCCACCCAACTCGGTGGTCAGATTATCGCCCGGCGCCGATTCCTTCTTGGAACGCGACACGCGTACCAGTTCTTCATAACCCGAACGAAACACTTGACCGACGGGGCTAGCGGTAAGCTCCCGGCTGGCGTCGTGAATCGCTGAAAGATTACGCCGCTCCCAGAAAATCTCGATAAATTTATCCGACTCCCGCTTGGAGCGGCGCACCTGGCGAAACTTTTGCGCGATAATGCCCCAACTCACCACCGAGAAAAATACTAGGATATAGAGAATGGCCTGGACGACAAGGCCCGAGCCACGAACCAAATCCAAAAGGCCATGGGGTTGGGTGGCCGAAACTCCGTCTTGTAGCAATAATTGAAGAGACCAAATGGAAGACATTGATTATTAGACTGTGGCTAATTGAAAAAATATTACAAGCCTTGTAATTAGTCAATTAAGAAATCCAATTTTTCGACTAAAGCAGATACGGGCGCTCATCATGATTCGAAAACTCGCCGATTTGGACCTTCGCGACAAAACTGTTTTTCTGCGCGTCGACTTCAACGTGCCAATCGATCAGGGCAAAATCACCGAGCCGCATCGCATCGATAGCGCTCTGCCGACGATCCGGGAAATCTTGCAACGCGCGAAAACATTGCTGATCGCCTCCCACCTCGGCCGACCTGACGGCAAGGTTCAGCCGAAATATAGCCTCGCTCCTGTGCGTGACCACTTGGTGCGGGCGCTCAATCAAGCGGTCATCTTAGCGCCGGATTGCATTGGCAGCGACGTCGAACGAATCGTTAACGATCCGGCCAATCGAATTGTTTTGCTCGAAAACCTGCGCTTTCACAAAGAAGAAGAGAAAAATGATCGCAACTTTGCCCAGGCATTAGCTAAACTTGCCGAAGTCTATATCGATGACGCCTTCGGCGCGGCACATCGCGCCCACGCGTCGATCTCAGGCATGGCTGAGTTCTTCAAGATCAAAGGCGCAGGGCTGTTACTGCAAAAGGAGTTGGATTACTTGTCGCCGATCCTTGCCAACCCGGCGAAACCCTTCGTTACCATCTTAGGCGGCGCCAAGGTGTCCGACAAGATCGGCGTGATTAAAAACCTGCTGCCTAAAGTGAGCCTGTTGCTGATCGGCGGTGCCATGGCCTACACGTTTCTTAAGGCCAAGGGAATTGCCATTGGCAAATCGTTGGTAGAGCAGGACAAGCTCGAATTGGCGGCGGAATTGATGAAGGAAGCAGCGGCACATGGGGTGCCGCTCATCTTGCCCGTCGATCATGTGACCGGAGATCTTGAGAAAAAGAATCCGGCTACCAATGACGGATCGATTCCGCCGCAACGCCTGGGCCTCGACATCGGCCCCAAGACCGCGGTGCAATTTGCCGATGCCATTCGCAAGGCCAAAATGGTTCTCTGGAACGGCCCGGTCGGTTTGTTTGAAGTCGCGCCGTTCGATCAGGGTAGCCGCCTGCTCGCCAACACCCTCGCCGAAAACTATCCGCGGGTCGTTAGCGTTATCGCGGGCGGCGATACGGTTGCGGCGGTCAGTGCCTGCGGCGTTGAAAACAAGATCACTCACCTCTCTACCGGCGGCGGCGCGACGCTCGAGTTTCTCGAAGGCAGAGAACTCCCCGGTATCAAGGCACTCGAGGAGAACTCATGACTGTCCCGTTGGTCGTCGGCAACTGGAAAATGAACGGCAAACAAGCCGAAAGTGCGGTTCTGGCGAGAGCTATCGTCAGCCAACTCGAAACCAAACCTTCGAACGTCGAGATCGCCATCGCACCGCCGTTCACCGCATTACCAGTAGTCGGCATGGAGCTACGCAACAGCCCGGTGAAGCTCGCGGCGCAAAACTGCCACTGGGAACCGAGCGGCGCCTTCACCGGCGAAGTCAGTGCGCCGATGTTGAGCGAAATCGGCTGCCAGTATGTCATCCTCGGCCACTCCGAGCGCCGGCACATTTTTCATGAGCGCGACGAAATGATCGCGCGCAAAATCAGCTCGGTAACCGCCCAAAGCATGCGTGCGATTCTCTGCGTCGGCGAGACCCTCGATCAACGCCACGGTGATAAAACCGTCGAGATTGTCACCGCTCAGCTCGACAACGCGTTGAAGGGACTAGCAAAAGGTGTTATAGCAGACCTCGAAATCGCCTACGAACCAGTCTGGGCGATCGGTACCGGCCAACACGCGACTCCGGAGCAAGTAAGCCAGGTTCATGAATGTATTCGCGAGTATCTGCGAACCGGTTTCGGTGCTGTTTCTGGTAACGCAGTACGTTTACTTTACGGCGGTAGCGTGAAACCGGAAAATGCCGAGAGCCTAGCGAAAATCGATCAAGTCAACGGATTCTTAGTTGGCGGAGCGAGTTTGCAAGCTGAGCCGTTTCTAGCGATCGCCGATGCTTTTAATGAGAACTGAAAGACTATGATTACCGCGATAACCATTATTCATGTGATCGTCAGCATTGGCTTGATCTTGGTCGTGCTGTTGCAAACCGGTAAAGGCGCCGAAGTTGGCGCAGTATTCGGCGGCTCGAGCGCGACGATCTTCGGCAGCAGCGGCGCGGGTAATTTTTTGACCCGTTTGACCACCGCCATGGCGATCGTCTTCATGATGACATCGTTGACCCTCGGATACTTTGCCGGCAAGAAACCGACGGCGACTATTTTCGATAACCGCGCTCCGGTAACCGAACAGAAGGCTCCAGCGCAACAATCTGCGCCGGTGGCACCGAGCGCACCCGCAGCCGGTTCGCAAACCGCGCCTGCGGCTAAACCCGAACAAACTCAACCAACCAAACCTTAAGACGTTCAATTGCGAGGGTGGCGGAATCGGCAGACGCGCTAGTTTGAGGGGCTAGTGCCGGAAACGGCGTGCGGGTTCAAATCCCGCTCCTCGCACCAATAAATTCAAACACTTAGATAAAGGCAGGGTTTCCAGTTCGGGGTTCGTATTTTTTCCTGTTAACGCCATGTCAACAATTTTGCGCCCGATCTCTCTGTAAACGCCGTGTAAACATTTCCTCGAAGGCTTCCCGAATCTGATCCTCGGATAGGTTCACATATCGCCCAGCCATGCCCCGGATTTTGTGACCAATACCGATCTCGCCAACTTCAAACGGCAGGCCAGCCGCGGCCCATCTTGTCCGCGCGCAATGGCGGAAGTCCTTAAATACGAAATCCTCAATCTTGGTATCGTGGACGGCCTTATCAAAGGCATGGCGCAACGTGCTCTTGGGGATCACTTTCCCGCCTTTGGTAAACACTCGCCGATCGATGTTCGGAATGCGCCGGTATTCGGCCCGGAGTTCATCGACTACTTGCTGTAGCTCCGGCGAAATCCCGACTATCTGCTTCGCGCCAGTCTTGGCCCGTCCGCCTTTGACCATGATGAGACCATCCCGCACGCACTCCCAGGTGAGTTTGAGCAAGACGCCTTGATCCATCGCAGTCTCGTTAGCAGCGATCACAACTCGCTGTAGCCAACGGGGGGAAGCATCGACAATCGTTTTATACTCGGCATCGGTAAGAATCCGCTCCCGCGATGTCTCGCGCTCTTTCTTGATCTTCGGCGCGCCCTCACATAGCCCTTCGTCGGCGGCCAAGTTTAAGGCGGTAATCAAACAACTCACTTCCCGGTTGACGGTGCTACCCATGATCTTCGTACCTTCGACGGGTTTGCCGTGGCGACTGAGCGCTTCCGATAGCCGGCGGTTCTTATATTCCATGATCCTAACCCGGTTGACCTCCGACAATGGAAGATGCCCAAGAAGGCGTTTTAGGTGGGCGCATTGTGACTTCTTTGTCCCATAGGACGGCATGGGTTTAACTAGGTCAAGGTAGCGGTCCAGCCATTCCGCCAAAGTCATCGCCTTAATCTTGGCTTGTTTCCGGTCCGCTTTCTCCGCGTCAAAGTCGAAGCGACCGCGGTTAAGCCGTCGTTTTTCACCGAGTAAATCCCTGGCGCTGCCAAGATCATCGCCGAGCGCAAAGGTTCTGCGTATCGCTTTGTGGTCGGTGAAAATTCCATAGTAAAGCGTGTTCCAATCACCCGTCGCCGTCTGGTATTGGCGTCGGTAAAGATGTTTTTCGACACGCTCAAAGGCTTGTTTCACATCTCCCCCTCTCGCTATCGCCGATTTTCCCCTGCTCCGCCCGCCGCTTGCGCCTAGCCCTTTGCTTTCCGCTTCGCCTTTTCCGCCAGCTCTTTGAGCGCCTTGAGATAAAGCCCCGTCGGCTTGCTTGCTCCCCTCACCCAATCGGCGATGGTGACACGGTGCGCGCCTATCGCGTCGGCGAACTGTTGCTGGGTGAATCCAAGCTCTTTCATTAACCGTTTGATTTGCGTGGGTGTCATACTAGAATAGGCTGGCACTCAACTATCAACCGCGCTCCGTGCGTGCGCTATTGGGCAAATGCGGGCGAAGATTTTCAGTGTGGACGGGTTTAAACGCTAGTCCTCGCTCTTTTTTTCCTGGCGTTCATCTCTCGTTTAGGTGCAGATCAAACGGGGCTAGTCCATAACCGGAGTGTTCTTGTTCTGGATCTCATTCTCACTTTCTCGTCTTAGCTGTACCACTTCCGGTTGGTTTAGGACCTCAAGAATCTTTGCGACAGGCACAACGATGCTAATACCGGTGTGAATCGTCTCGTTCTTCACGGCATCATCCACGTCCTCAACTTCATCCTTGACAATATCAGTGTCATCCTCCGCTTTGCGGGGAAAATGTCCATGCATTAAGCCGATCCACCAAAGCGTTTCACCCCATCTGAACCAGTCTTCTTTTCCCTTGTCGCGCCGTAG
>JAERMN010000349.1 GCA_016844625.1 Deltaproteobacteria bacterium | reverse complement strand
AAGCGCGTCGTTGAATGAAAACGATTTGCGAGGGGTTAGGGGGTCGCATCTTTACTTTTGACAGTCGGCAACGCTAACACGGCCACAGCAAGATCACAGAGGAAGATCACAGGTCAGACTTTTACTTCATTACTTTCTGAACTCACCGCGCCGCCGCAAGTTTCTCCCTCCACTCGGCCTGCTTGTGCACGGTCGTTTTAATCTCAAACTTGCTGTCGAAATAATGCTTGGTCGGATCAATGGGGACGCGCCAGCCGACTTTGCTGTAAAAGTTAAGCCGTAGGAAATTCTCGTCTTTTGGCGGGATGCTGATGACGCTGTGGGAAATGCCAAGCGGGAGAGGGAAAAAAGGGGACGCGAACCTTTTACTAGGCAATTATGTCATTGTTCATATTGTCTTGCTCGTGCTAGAAGCGTGCTTGCGCATTGCTTTTTTTAGTGGAGACGCGCAAGGACGGAAAGAGGTCAAGATTTTTGCTTTCTGCCTAATGCGAATTACGCGAATCACTCACACTCGGTTCTGTAGTCAGTTCACAAAAGAATTCTGAGCGTGGCTGCTAACAGGTGTATCGACACCAAAGTACGCTGCGAGCACGCCGGCGCCAGAGAAATGAAATGAAAAGTAGTTCTTTATGATCCTATGGCAGTTCTCGAGGGAGGCATTATGCGAGATGGAAAACTCAGAATAGCTCCGACCTGTTATCATACGCTTCACATCGTCCCCATCATGGCGGCTCACGAGATGAATTTTTTGTACGACGAGGGGCTCAAAACTGCGGACGGATCTCTGGCTTATGAGATCCTTCGGGATCCCATGGTCCCTTTTGGCCTGGAGAAGTTGGGGATTTCGCAGGGAATGAAGGAAAGATCAGTGGATATCGCTCTGGACGTCCAATCGCGGACGATCTTTTTCCAGCGCGCGCGGGGCGCAGACGTCTATATTATCGCGGGGTGGAGAAACCAGGTACCGGGCGTTATTATTGGCCCGCCCCATATCAAATCCCTACAGGATGTAAAGGGTCAGCGAGTCGGCATCAGCGACTACAATAGTATTCGCCACTGGGCGCAGCAGATTCAGCTACGTAAAGCGGGGTTGGACTTGGAGCGCGACGTGGAGTGGGTGAGAATAGGACCTTCCAGGCAGCGTCATTTGGATGCATTGCTGGGCGGAAAAGTGGAGTGCGCCCCAATATCGTCTGCGGATGCGGAAGATCTTAAGAAGCAAGGTTTCAACATCCTTGCCACACCTAAGGATCAATATCCCGACGGACGACCCGAACGCATCATCGCTGCTACCGGACGAATCCTTGAGGAGCGCCCCGATTTGGTCAAGAGCTTTCTCAAAGCGTTGATACGGTCTTATTGGTTCTGCCGCGATATGCCGAAAAATTTTGAGTATCTCTGTCAGCTGCACAGGCGGCTGCTGAACGGGAGTGCGGATCCGGAGGAACGGGAGCGAGCTACATGGCGCGCTCCACGTGATCTGGAGGTGATGCCGTTTCCCATCGATGGCAAAGCGACGGGGTTCGAGCAGATGTTAGCCGATGAGGAGAAGATTGGCGGGCTTGATTACAATGTCCCGTCCATCAAAGATGTGTGCGCCCAGGACCTGGTCGAGGAAGCTTTCAAGGAACTCAGAGCGAGAAAAGAACTGGAGCCGGAGTATAAGCGTGTCAAAGCTATAGCGGAGCGCTGGGGCTATTAGCGCTCGGGGTCACGCTCGGTGTCAGACTTGCCTCGATTTCCTCCTGACCCTCGATTTCCTCGATTTCGAGCAATCGATAACCGCTAACGGCAATCTACTTGATTGCGTCCCGCGAACTCATTTCAGCCACATATCGCTGGGCTTCTTCCTCCGTCATCGTTTCGACTAGCCGGAGCATTTGCTCCAACTCCGCGTCATCGGCGCGATGAGCATGGTTCTGCTTCACGAACTCCGCCATCCGTGCCACCGTCGGCGCATCGTATAACGCCTTGACCGGCAGGACCAATTTGAATGATTGGATCACCCGAGAAATGACCCGCGATGCGGCCAGAGAATGGCCGCCGAGATCGAAAAAGTTGTCATGGATGCCGACTAGGTCGATGGCGAGGACTTCGGCCCAGATTTTTGCCAGGAGCTCTTCGACGTCCGACCGCGGTGCAGCGTAGGCGACTTCCAATTCGGGTCTTGATCGATCGGGTGCTGGGAGCGCCAACCGGTCAACCTTGCCATTGGGTGTCAGCGGCAGCGACTCCAAGAACACGAAGTCCGACGGCACCATGTGGGCCGGGAGCTTCTGTCCGGCAGCTCTTCGAAGAATCGAGGTCGCAGGAAACGGCTTTTCAAAAGCAACAATGTAGGCGACCAGGCGATCGTGCGCCGCTCCATTGGAATTTCCGGCGGTTGCCACGAGGGCTTCCTTGACGTTTTCCTGCGCTAGCAATACGGTCTCGATCTCGCCGGCTTCTACTCTGTAGCCGTGGACACTCAGCTGAAAATCTTTACGGCCCAAATGATAGAGGCGACCGTCGGAGCGCAGTCGTCCTAAGTCGCCAGTGTGAAAGATTCGTTGGTCGCCGTCGTTTGGGTCGGGGATAAATTTCTCTCGGCTGAGATCAGGACACCGCCAATATCCCGGCGAGAGATAACGGCTCTTGACCACGATTTCGCCGACGGCGTCACATGGCAGTGCCGCGCCATTGTCATCGATCAAACATATATCCGCCCCTTCGGTGGCATAGCCCACGGCATTCTGGATTTCCTTGAGCGAGCTCTCCGAGTCGAAATACATTCTTCGCACGGTGCCAGTTTCGGTTGTGCCGAAGCGGATGACCAGAATAGTATTGGCGGAAAAATGGCGTTGGTATTCCTCGATTTCTCTTGGCGTCACCAGATCCGATCCCAATTGAATGATCCGCAGATGGGGAAATAATTCTTCCCCGGTGAGGGTGGCGGCAAATTGACGAAACAGCACCGGCACCGAAAAAAATATCGTGACTTCTTGCCGGATGAGCCATTCGGCAACTAGGGCCACGCCTTGTTGGCGGATATTGAACGGATAGAGCGCCGCGCCATTGAGCAGGGTGGCAAAAGTGATCTTCACGCCCTGGCTCGCGCTACAGGAGTAGAGAAGAGCGATCCGATCGTCCACGCAGATATGCAGACCGTTGCAATAAATCAGGCTGTCATGCAGTAGATTCGCGTGAGTTTGTATGACGCCTTTGGGCCGTCCGGTGGAGCCCGATGTGTAAATGAGAAACGCGAAATCCTGCGGCGAGACGGCCAGCCCCGGATTCTCGCTCGAGATTGCCGAACCCAATTGGTCGATGTTGACCAAGCCACACGAGTCGAGAGCAAATTCTCTGGCCAAGGAGAAATTCTCGCCGTCGGCGATCAGCAGACTCGCTTGCGAGTCCTGCAAAAGGAAAGCGCTGCGGTCTTTGGGAAACGACGGGTCGAGCACCAGACAAATCTTGCCGGCTTTCAAAACCCCGATGATGGCGACGAATAACGGAATGTCATGTTCCATCAGCAAGGCAATGGGCTCTTGGACTTTTCCGCGTTGTGCCACGATCGCGTGCGCCAGGCGATTCGCGGCTTGGTTCAAATCCTGATACGTCAGTGCTTGGTTGCCGCTTTTGACGGCGGTTCGGTGGCCATATCGTGCGGCAATTTTCTCGAATCGCGCCGGCATCGACAGCTCGACATCTTCCTTGGGAAATTCAACGAACCGTCCCGAAGGGTGAATACACTTGCCCCGTATCGCTTGTTGTTCGAGGGGTAACTCCATCCTGGTAAATTTCCTCTCGTTAGAAGATCTGGTTTGTCGCGCGCACCGCTGCCGATTATACCTCGCTAAGAATGGCCGACCCAACGATAATTATCGCCGCTCGGTAGATTGCTCTGCGTGGAAATCGCACGGGCCGGCGGGACGGGTCGGACCACACTATGTCTAAGGGATCTCAGCGTTTTCTTCCCACAATATCGTGTTTTCCGGCCTTAGAGCCTCACTTTCACGCGTAAAATTGGCGCTGTAAGGTTCACTTTCTTCTCGAAGCGTCTACGTGCCGGTGACCTCCATCAGTCTGCGATGCACGGTTTTGAATCCGAGTTCGCTCTTCACCTTGTCAACGAAAGTAAAATCGCCAACCGCGATAGCATCCGACCAGCGTTCGTCTCGTCCTCCAATCTCGCGGCTCAGCGCTTCACTTATCCACTGACGGTATGCTTGCTGAAATGTCGCAACGTCCCGAAAGCCACACAACTCGCTTAGTTTCGGGAGATCGACGATTGTATAGCGCTCGCGCGGTTTTTGAATCTCACTGTAACCGCAGTGCGCCCGTTCGCTCGGGTGTTTAACCGCACCTGCACGGACCATGTTCAAGTCGATGTAGACGAGACAGCGGTGTAAGTGCTCGTCCAAATCAATCGCGGTGGCATGGTAACGATCTTCCCAGAACACCCCGTGCCGCATCTTGCGCTGGTTGTATTCCTGCGCCGTGCGGCTAGCAATTAACTGCATGCTGCGGGCGATGACGTTCGGGCCAGTGTCTTTGACCAAAAGGTGAACGTGATTGGAAGTCACCATGTAGTTGAGCACGGACAAGCCGACGCGTTTCTTCGCCTCAAAGAGCCAATGAAGGTAACGGCGCCGATCGCGTGCGAACTTCAGCAAAAACTTCCGTTGATGACAGCGGTGAGTGATGTGCCAGAGGTAATCAGGTAGGAAGTGGCGGTTTGCTCGCGGCATCGTTTTAACTGAGAGGACGCTTTTCTGCTTCAAAAAGCGACTTCTAAGCCGTTAAAGAATGCCTTTTATGCTATCTTAGGTTGTTAAATCAAGAAGTTGCCTTGGCGACCCGACAGTCACGCCTGACCTCAAATCCTTACTCCGGCGCATACACCACGATGCATCCACGGCAGGCCAACTCCTTCGCTGTCGTGGCCACATAGACGCGATTGTTGGCGAGACT
>JAERMN010000348.1 GCA_016844625.1 Deltaproteobacteria bacterium | reverse complement strand
GCGAGCGCCGATTTGCGCGCCGCCATCGAGCGCTTATTTGAGAAGCGTTATGGCATCGATGTCGAGCCGCTGGTGGGTCGCGCTTCAAGCTTAGTCCGCAAGATGGTCGAAGAGGCCAAGGCCGGCGTGCGCTACGTCGATCTGCACATGGGCGGTAGCGAGTCGGTGGTCACGGGAATGCTGCCCGAAGGCGTCCTCGATGCGCTGGAACCGTACATGTTGCTTCCCGAAGTTAAGGACCCAAAACAGTGGTGGGGCGGCCATATCTGGGTCGACAACGCGAAAAAGTTTGTCTACTCCACCTTGGCCTATCAGCCTGAGAGTCTGTGGTTCAATTCCCAACTGATGAAAGCCGAAGATGTGCGCAGCTTCGACGACCTGCTCGATGAGAAATTAAAAGGCAAGATCGGTTTTCTCGATCCGCGCACACCCGGTTCGGGGGCGTCGCTGTGGTCCTATCTTCGAGAGGTGAAGGGCGAGGATTATCTGCGCAAACTGGTTGGGCAGAAGCTGTCCTTGAGCCGGGACCAACGGGTGCTGGCGGAAATTCTCGCCAAGGGCAAAATCGCTCTCGTGCTCGGACTCAGCTACTATTCCTACGCGCCGTTCATCAAAGCGGGTCTGCCGGTAGAGCCGCTGCCGGTGCCCAAGGAAGGTCTCTACGTCGCCGGCGGCAGCGGTCATTTGGTCGTATTAAAGAACGCGCCCCATCCCAATGCGACGCGGATTTTTCTTAACTGGTTCTTGAGCCGAGAAGGGCAGGAAGTCTACACCCGCGCGATGCACCAGCCGACGCGCCGATTGGACGTCGACTCCAAGTGGCTGCGCGAGTTCGGCGTCTTGCCGGCGAAAGATCATCTGACCATCGAGCAATACTACAAGCGCGAGAATCAATCCGAGGAAAAAATCAATCGTCTGCGCGAGCCGGCCGCGGCGTTGGCGCGGAAACTGTTCGGTTAGGAGATGTTTTATGATTCAAGTTCCAATCGCGCCACTGGTTCTGATCGTTTCGATGGTTTTTGCGACACCTGGTTTCTCTCAAACGAAAAACCCCGAGTGGGACAAGATCGTCGAAGCCGCCAAAAAGGAAGGCAAGGTCGTCGCGTCGATCCCGCCGACGCCTGAGCTGCGTAAACTCATGGAGATCGCTTTTACGCGGCGCTACGGCATTGCTACCGAATTCGTGCCGGCGCGCGGTGGTTCGATCATTCAGCGCATGGTCAGCGAAGCGAAGGCCAACACGCAATATTTCGATTTGCATATCGGCGGCACGGAGTCCGTGATCACTGGGCTATTGCCCGAGAACATTCTCGACAGCATCGATCCGTATCTCATTCTACCCGAAGTGCGCGACCCCAAGCACTGGTGGGGCGGACATATCTACGTCGACAACGCCAAGCGTTATGTCTACAACTTCGTCGCCTACCAGACGGTGAGCCTGTGGAGCGACCCCAATCAGTACAAGGCCGTTGAATTCAAATCCTTCGACGATTTGTTAAGCCCCAAACTGCAAGGCAAGATCGGCATCAGCGATCCGCGCACGCCGGGATCCGGCTCGTCGATGTGGTCTTATATGCACTACATCAAGGGCGAAGAGTTTTTACGCAAGTTGGTGGCGCAGAAACTTTTTATCACGCGCGATTTGCGCCTGCTCGCGGAGAACTTAGCGCGCGGGAAAATCGCTGTCACATCGGGTATCGGCTACTCCGAGTTTCAACCGTTTATCAAAGCCAATTTACCGGTCGTGCCGCTGCCGGTACCAAAAGAAGGGCTTTATATCAGCGGCGGCTATGGCCACCTGACGATTCTCAAGAACCCGCCGCATCCCAACGCGACTAAGGTTTTCGTTAACTGGTTGCTCAGCCGCGACGGCCAGGAAGTATTTGCCAGGGGCATGGGCGTTGGCAGCCGACGCTTGGAGATCGATACCAAATGGTTAAGAGACTACGGCGTCATCGCGGCCAAAGATTTTCTTACGCCTGAGCAGTTTTATAAATACGAGAACCAGTCCGAAGAGAAAATTAACAAGGTTCGCGAGCCGGCGGCGATCTTCGCGCGCAAGCTGCTGGGTTCTTAATTTGTTGGTTGTTCTGAGTTTAGCGTGAAGGAGTATTCACCACTTCGTGGTGAATGAAACCAAGGTGATCGTGCCAGGTTACCCACCCATGGGCCTGAAGAGCCTCTTTTATAGGGCAAAGGATAGTAAATGGCTTTCGCAGATTTACGCGACTGGATCAATGACCTCGACGAGCGCAGCGATTTAACCCGCATCGGCGCCGAAGTCGATTGGGACGAGGAGATCGGCGCGATTACCCGCGAGGTGTCGAGTCAGTCAGGTCCGGCCTTATTGTTCGACAACATCAAGGACCATCGCGCTGGTTTCTGCCGCCGCTTGTTTACCAATGGCACCGGCACACGTGAGCGCGTCTGCCGTTTCATCGGCGTTCCCGAATCAACTACTTATCGCGAGATGGTGCCGCTCTTCAAAGATCGCTTTTCACGACCGCTTAAACCGGTCAACGTTGCCAAGGGACCGGTGCAAGAAAATATTCTGCGCGGCGATGATATCGACCTATATCAATTTCCCGTGCCGAAGTGGAATCCCTTGGACGGCGGCCGCTATATCATGACTTCGGCCACCGTGGTCACGAGCGATCCCGACACCGGCGTGCTCAACGGCGGCACCTATCGCGGCATGATCACCGGCCGAAACACCATCGGCGTCCTGCTCGCAATGACTCAAGGTTGGGGCAAGCACTTCAGCAAGTATAAAAATCGCGGCCAAGAGATGCCCGTCGCCGTCGTCATCGGTTGGGATCAGACGTTGTTTCTCGCCGCGTCGACGCCGGTCCATTATCCTGAGTATGAAATGGCCGGCTCGTTGCGCGGCGCGCCGGTGGAACTGGTCAAATGTGAATTGAGCGAATTGCTCGTGCCGGCGAGCGCGGAAATAGTCTTGGAAGGTTTTGTCTCGCCGGACCCGAAGACCCACACGCTCGAAGGACCGTTCAGCGAATATCCTGGCTATTACGGCGGTAGCAAGTCAGCCAAGCACACGATTCGCGTCGAATGCATCAGCCATCGCAACGATCCGATCTTTCACGGCTGTTTAACCGGCGCTAGTCCGGGCCGAACCAACGAGGGCACAACCTGGACGCCGGCAACTTTTTCGGCGATGGCGTGGCACTATCTTGAACAGGCCGGCGTGCCGAACATCACCGGCGTGTGGCGCGGCAAATGGCCGGAAACCATGCGCGTGCAGATTCGCAAATCGCACCGCGGCCACGCCCAGCAGGTGGCGAATGCTCTGTGGGGCTGCCACCTTGGTAACTACGCCGCCAAGCATGTGATCGTCGTCGACGATGATATTGACATTCACGATTGGGAAGCGATCGAGTGGGCGCTTTGCTATCGGGTCAACGCGGGTTTGGGCGATGTGTCATTTTTTGCCGGCACCGGCGGCTCGATGCTCGACCCGAGCGTGCCGTTGGAAGATCGCAACTCGGTCAAATACGGCCATGGTCTTTGGACCCGCATGTTGATCGACGCCACCATCAACTGGCAGTTGCAACCGCAGGAGCAATACGGTGGCAATCGCTATCCCGCCGTGGGTACAGCCATCTCGGATGAGATGGCTCGGAAGCTCAAAAGGAGATGGCAAGAGTATGGACTTTAAAGTGATCAAAATCGCTAAAGCGCAGCTGCGGGCGAAAAGTTCTTACGAACGGTTTATGTTCAGCGAAGGCGTGCCGGTTATAGGCGGGTTCGGCGTGAACGCCGTGCGGGATATTCCGCTGGCGCCCTGGCGGCGTTTGGGTTGCGACGGCGCTTACTTCAAGTTTTTCGGCTCGGACGGGGTCACCGGTATGTACGCCGGCCGGATCGCCCCGGGCGGTGCGACTTTGCCGGAGCGCCATCTCTACGAGAAAATTATTTATATTCTCCAGGGCCAAGGCGTCGCCGAATTTCAGCAACGCGATCACGTGCCGCAGAGCATTCTTTGGCAAGCGGGCAGTCTGGTTTCACCGCCGCTGAACACGCTGCACCGGCTGATGAATCAGTCGGATCAACCGGCGCTGTTTGTGGCGGTCACCACGGCGCCCATGGCGCTCGATCACTATCGCAATGAAGAGTTTATTTTTCACAGCGATTTTGTTTTCAGCGATCGCTACGACGGCGCAGAAGATTATTTCACGCCAAGCGACGGCCGCTGCCTGGCCATCAATCAGCGCCAGTGGATGCACCAGGCCAACTTTGTTCCGGATGTGCGCCAAATTGGACGGCAGGGACCAGACGGCAAAGGGGGCCGGGTCAAAATCACGCGCTTTGAAATTGCTAATAACAGTCTGATCGGCCAACTCGTTGAATGGCCGGTAGGGCGCTATCGAAAAGCCCACTGCCGCAGTGC
>JAERMN010000347.1 GCA_016844625.1 Deltaproteobacteria bacterium | reverse complement strand
CCGAATCACTCCGACTCGCCGTTTTCGGCGGCCATAAGGCGGCGTTGGCGCGCGGCGGCGGCGAGAACGTCGATGAGGCTCCGGGTGTCTTCCCAACCGACGCACGCGTCCGTGATGCTCTGGCCGTAGACCAGTTCTTTACCGGGGATGAGATCTTGGCGCCCGGCTTTGAGATGGCTCTCGACCATGACGCCAAAGATTCGCGCGTCGCCCAACGAAACCTGCGCCGCGACGTCGTGACCGACCTTCACTTGGTTGGCGGGATCCTTGCCGCTGTTGCCGTGACTGCAATCGATCATGAGCCGCGCCGCGATGCCGGCGGCGGCGAGGCTCTTGGCCGTGGCATCGACGTTAGCCGCGTCGTAGTTTGGTTGTGTACCGCCCCGCAAGATAATGTGACAGTCTTCGTTCCCCATCGTCGATACGATGGCCGAGTGGCCGTCCTTGGTGACGGAGAGGAAATGGTGCGGCGCTTGAGCGGCGCGGATCGCGTCCATGGCGATGCGCACGTTGCCGTCGGTGCCGTTCTTGAATCCCACCGGACAAGAGAGGCCGGATGCGAGCTCGCGGTGCACCTGGCTTTCCGTGGTGCGCGCGCCGATGGCCCCCCAGGAGACCAGATCGGCGATGTATTGCGGCGTGATCATGTCGAGAAACTCGCAGCCCGACGGCATGCCGCTTTCGTTGAGTTCGAGCAACAGCTGGCGGCCGACGCGCAGTCCTTCGTTGATCTGAAAGCTGCCGTCGAGATTGGGATCGTTGATCAGTCCTTTCCAACCGACGGTGGTGCGCGGCTTTTCAAAATAGACGCGCATCATGACTAACAGATCGGCGGCGGAGCGTTCTTTGGCTTCTTTCAATCGGGCGGCATATTCTTTCGCGGCTTTCACGTCATGGATCGAGCACGGGCCCATGATCACTAGCAGCCGGTCGTCGGCGCCGTGCAAGATGCGGTGAATTGCTTGGCGCGTTTCGAAGACGGTCTTGGCGGCTTTTTCGGTGATAAGAAAATCAGCGAGCAGTCTTGCCGGCGGGAGTAACTCTTTGATCTCCTTAATTCTGAGATCGTCGGTTTGGTACTTCATAAATCTTCGGGTCAAATTTGATGGTTATTCTGGGTTTCCTGTGAAGAAGTATTCATCACAGAGACCCAGCACGGCGAAGCCGCAACCGAGACTCGGAATATCTCGCGCAAAGACGCAAAGGCGGCAAAGGTCGGAGAAAAATGGTAAAGAATGTTTGCACGATTATTTATTTGTTCCTTCCGAACTTGGCGTGCTTTGCGCCTTGGCGCGAGTCAATCCCGGTGTTCGAGTCTTACAGGTCACAGAAAATAAACAAAGCCACTTCGCGGCGGGGTATTAATCCCGGCGCCTAATTAAAATATCGCAAAGGGGATGCTCACCCCCTTTGGAAACCCCATTTAAAGGCTCCACGCTGAAATCAGCGTGGTCAACAACAATTGGCGTTATTATAGAGCAAATTCGCCGGAAATCTATCCGCGCATAATTGAAGTCTTGTGGAAACAGCAAAGTGGTGAGCCGGCGTCTGGAGCAAAGGGTGCCAAGGCAAAATTAGAACAGCTCAAAGCACGAAATCCGAAAGCGGCCCCGCGGATCGAAACAAATTCACATGGCCCAAAGAGAAAGCACGAGATTTTAAGCACGAAGCTCGAAACAAATTCAAAACGATAACAAACAAAACAACTACAATGCTCCAAACGGGAAGGATCGAATTCACTGTTTTGGATTTTCTGATTTTGAATTAATTTTGCCCCGGTTTGTTTCGGTCTGCGGGGCCGCTTTCGATATTCGGATTTCGGATTTTGCTTCGTTGGGTTCTAGACACGACAATTATTCCTGAAGTCGTTTTGTTTAACTTTTCAAAGATTACATTCTATCGAGCTTGCAGCTCAGCGCGGAATCGTTTCTCGCGCGACGAGGGCCAGCAGGACTGCCGATAAAATCAACAGCGGTGCGTAGGCGAAGAAGGGGACGCCCGGATTAAACTTGTCGGCGAGGAGGCCGCCGAAGAGCGGCGCAGCGATGCCGCCGACCTCGGCGATGGTGCGGCGCGCCGCTTGTAGCCGCCCGCGGGCGTGCGCGGGAACGACGTCGTAGGTCGATGTCGCCAACGAGCCGAGCGAGAGTCCGTTGGATACGCCTAAGAAGGACAGCAGGATCGCGAGTTGCCAGAAGGAGCCCGCGAAGGGAATGAGCAAAAACGCGATCGCGGGAATCCCGGTGCTCGGCACCGTGGCCCATTTGCGGCCGACCTTGTCGATGACAAAACCCGCTGGGAGAATCATGACGAATACCGACAAGCCGGAGATCGTGAACAGCAGACCGATTTCTTTGGGCGTCATGTTGAGCATGACGCTGGCGAAGACCGGCACGATGCTTTGGCTGGTGACGCGATGGGCGAAACTGGTAAAGGTCGCCAGCACAAGCACGGCGTAGGTGGGGCGCAGCTCAGGGGCGATCTGGTAGAAAAGATCGCGCAAGGCGTAGAGCCGTTGTTTGATCGCTTGTAGGTGCCATCCTTGTACGCTGGCTGCACGAATCTCTGGGGCGCCGGCCTGCTGGTGGCTCTCTACCGACCAGCCGAGTAAAGCTGAGGTCGCCGCGCAGGCCGCGTAGGCGATGAACACGGCTCTGAAGCCAAGCTTTTCGGTCAGCAGTCCGCCGATCAAAGGGCCGTGATCGAGACGAACCAGATCGACGCCGGCGATTTCCCGGGCGATCACCCAGATGCTGTCAGCGACGCCGATCAGGAATACTGGAATCAGAATCAGCGCGAACCAAGGCATGAGCGCGGCGACGAGCGCCGACACGCATGCCATGAGCGGACCGGCGATCAGCGCCGTGCGCGCGCCGAAGCGATCCAAGAGAAAGCCGCTCAGCGGCATGCCGGCGAAGCGTCCCACCGCGAGCGCGGTGATGAGCTGCGCCGCGGTGCCGGGGGAAATCGCAAAACTCGTCGCCAAGACCGGAATCGTCGGCACGATCATCGCCCACATGCCAGCCATCATCGTGCTGCTGTAGAGCGTAATCAAACCGCGGGCGGTGGGGTTGAAATGAAGCCAAGGTGTCATGGTGCAGAACGGTGTAGTCGTGCCTATTAAGCAAGAAAGTTTTCACCACGAAGAGCCCAGCGCGGCAAAGCCGCAACCGAAACTCGGAATATCTCCCGCAAAGACGCCAAGGCCGCAAAGGTCGGAGAAAAATGGTGAAGATCGTATTTTTGGATTATCTATTTTTCCCTTCCGAACTTGGCGTGCTTTGCGCCTTGGCGGGAGTCAATTCTCCGTGTTCGAGTATTTCAGGTCACCGAAAATTTTGCGCCAGCCGCGAAAACTGTCAAGGATAGTAACACGAAGGACACGAAGGTTTCGGAAAATTAATACTCCGAACTTCGTGCTCTTCGTGTCCTTCGTGGTGAGACCAAATTTTCTCATGGACTGCTCGCTTGCAAAATTGCGCAGCCGGCCTTTCAACTATCGTAATACGGAGTTCGCCGAGGTTACGCTAGAAATCCGCATTTCCCGGCGTACGTGGGAAGGGGATCACGTCGCGGATGTTTTTGAGGCCGGTAAGATACATCATCATGCGTTCGAGACCGAGGCCGAAGCCGGCATGAGGAACCGAGCCGTAGCGGCGCAAGTCGAGATACCACCAGTACGGCTTTTCGTCTAAGCCCGAGTCGCGCAAGCGTTGAAGGAGAACGTCGTGGCGTTCTTCGCGCTGGCTGCCGCCGATGATTTCGCCGACTCTCGGCACCAGCACGTCCATGGCGCGGACGGTTTTGCCGTCGTCGTTGACCCTCATGTAAAAAGCTTTGATGTCTTTCGGGTAGTCGGTGACGATCACCGGTTTCTTGAAAATCTCTTCGGACAAAAACCGTTCGTGTTCCGTCTGCAAGTCAGAGCCCCATTCGACGGGAAACTCCCACGCTTTGCCGGAGTTTTTCAATTCCGTGATTGCGTCAGTGTAGGTAATGTGGCCGAACTCCGATTCGGCGACATGTTCGAGGGTTGCCAGCACCGACTTTTCGATGAACTGATTAAAGAACTCTAGATCCTCACGGCAGTGATCGAGCACGTAGCGGATCGTGTATTTGAGAAACTCCTCGGCCAACTGCATGTCATCTTCCAGCTGGTAGAAGGCCATCTCCGGTTCGATCATCCAGAACTCGGCAAGATGGCGCGGCGTGTTGCTGTTCTCGGCGCGAAAGGTCGGGCCGAAGGTGTAAATCTTGGAAAACGACAGCGCGAAAATCTCTCCTTCGAGTTGCCCGCTGACGGTCAGAAAAGCCGGCTTGCCGAAAAAATCCTGCTGCCAGTCGACTTTGCCGTCAGCCGCGCGCGGCGGCTGCTGCAAATTCAAAGTCGTCACGCCGAACATCTGACCGGCGCCTTCGCAGTCCAAAGTCGTGATGATCGGCGTCTGCACGTAGATAAAATCGCGCTCTTGAAAGAACGTATGGATCGCGCGGGTCAGGGCGTTGCGAACGCGGAAGGCCGCGCCGAAAGTGTTGCTGCGTACGCGCAGGTGAGAAATCTCGCGGAGAAATTCCAGCGTATGGCCTTTTTTTTGCAGCGGGTAAGTCGCGGCATCGGCGCCGCCGTAGATTTCAATCGCCGCCACTTTTAATTCGACCGCTTGCCCTTTGGCCGGAGACTCGACGAGTACGCCGGTCGCCGCCAAGCTGCTGCCGGTGGTGATTTGCTTGATGGTTTCGTCCGGAATAATTCCGGTTTCGACAACCAGCTGCATGCTTTTGAAGCGTGAGCCGTCGTTTAACTCGATGAACGTGATGCCTTTGGAGTCGCGCCGCGAGCGCACCCAACCGCGCAGAGTGAGCTCGCTGCCGACCGCTAAGTTAAACGCATTTTTGACCGAAACGAATTGTGACGCCATAGTTGCCAAGTATCGGGGAAATTAATATGGTGTCAACCGCTTCGCATTTCTAGTTGCTGGTTGGCTTCCGGCAAGCGGGTCCGTTATCGCGTGCCCAGTCTGAAGGTTGATAAGAGTTTTATGCCTGGCCCCGAAAACTAAAACCTTATTTAGCGCCGCGAATCAAACCGATTGCTGTCTTCGTACCCATTACGTAGAATGCATCATGGATCTACCGGAGATCCAGCGGCTCCTTCGAGATGGGCAGTACGAAGTCAGCATTCATGCCCAACAGGAAAGGCTGGAAGAGGATCTGGATCTAGTACAGATCGAAGCGGCAATCATCGAGCATGGAGAATTGCTGGAAGAGTATCCTGACGATCCGCGGGGAGAAAGCTGCTTGGTACTGGGTTTTGTCGGAAGTCGCCCGCTCCATACGGTCCTGGGATGGGCGACAATGAAGGGTGAAACTCAAAAAATGCTCAGACTCATTACCGTTTATACACCGACAGCACCGAAGTGGACTGATCCGAGAACCAGAGGAGGCCGGTCATGAAGCAGTACGCGGATTGCACCTATTGCGGGGGAGAAGTCGTCGAACGGACTATCGACTACGACTATCGTCGGCAAAAACATCTGATGGTCGTGAGCAACGTTCCCGCCGGCATTTGCCGCCAATGCGGCGAGAAGTATTTTAAGCCGGAAATCTTGAAAAAGATGGACTCTGTATATCACGGCATCTTCGAGCGCCACGAAAAGCCACAGCGGACCTTGACCATTCCTGCCGTGTCACTTTAACCAATCTCGCAATCGTTCATCAATAAACAAGTTGCTGCTCATTTCGACGTTTCTGGCATTCCGGAAACGTGGAAGTTCCTGCGTTTATCTTTCTTTGATCTGTTGAACCTTGAACATTTGAACCGGGGGCCTGCCTGTGGAGTTGCGGCAAGTTAAACGACTTGAACGGAGCGTAGCGATTGAACGCTTTGAACCGTTAGCGTCGCTGTGTGCAAGCAACTAATCGTTGCTCTTCAGAAATATTATCTGGCCCATATTGCTCGGCGATATGAGCATGTAAAGAAAAAACTAGAAAAAAACGGAACTCGAAAGATTGTAATGATTGTTATGTCAGACCCTATAATCAAACGGGCTAATACTTTCTTAATCACGTTGATTCCTCCTGCTTGTTTAGAAATCACTATTGACTCAACCCGGTTCTTGCATGATTTGAGGTTGACCACGCCGCTTGCAGTGTGGAACATTAAATGAGGTTTCCAAAGGGGGAGAGCATCCCCTTTGGGCTATTTAAACAGCGGCGGGGTCAATGCCCCGCCCGCGAAGTGGCTGCGTTTATTGGATGCAAGGTGCGCAGTAATGGATGCAGTGTTGCGCCGGTCGAATCGACCTGAGGCGGCGGTCATCCAAGTAACGATGAAAGGAGACGACCATGACAAGACGTGGGTTGTTACACGGGCTGTTGGCGGGTGGGTTTTGGTCTGCGCTGAAGGGCCGGTTATCCGCGGCGCAGCTGGCATCGATGAAGGAAGTAGAATCGCTGCAGAAAAACTGGAAGGCGCTGTTGGCCGACGGTGTAACGGTGCCGCTGCCGACGGAAAAACTCAAGCTATCCAAGGAGGAATGGCGCAAGCGTTTGGACGCGAATCAGTATCACGTTCTGCGCGAAGAAGGCACGGAGCCGCCGGGCTCCAGCCCGCTCAATAATGAAAAGCGGCCCGGAGTTTTTACCTGCGCCGGCTGCGGCTTGCCGCTGTTTACCTCCGAGATGAAATATGAAAGCGGCACCGGCTGGCCGAGTTTTTTCGCGGCGATTCCCGGCGCCTTTGGCACCAGCACGGATTTCAAATTAATTTTACCGCGCAACGAATATCACTGCGCGCGCTGCGCCGGCCATCATGGCCATGTCTTCAACGACGGCCCGCCGCCGACTGGTAAACGCTGGTGCAACAACGGCGTGGCGCTCAAGTTTATTGCGAAAAACAGCAAGACTTGATCGCACGCGACGCCGGCGACCATCTGCATGCTTTTAAAGCGCGAGCCGCCGTTGAGCTCGATCAACGTGATGCCCCTGACATCGCGCCGCGAGCGCGTCCATCCGCGCACGGCGATAGCACTGCCTACAGGTCAACTGAACGCTTGCTTAACCGCTCGTCTTGAGCTCGCCGAAGGACGAACGGAAACGACCCAGTTTAACCAAAGGAC
>JAERMN010000042.1 GCA_016844625.1 Deltaproteobacteria bacterium | reverse complement strand
AGGCCGGCGATCAAAAGCGGCGAAGAGCTAAAGGGGAAGAAAGTGGCGATCGGCACGCCGGCGGGCTCCGCTTCGATGGCGGCCTACGTGGCGCTCGATCATTTGGGCTTGGTGCCGCGCCGCGATAATATCGTGTTGCTGGGAATCGGCGGCGTGCCCGAGCGCATGGGTGCGCTGCGCGCCGGTAGCGTCGAGGCGACCAGTCTATCGCCTGAAATCGGCCAGGTGGTGGTGAGCGAGGGGTATCGCGTGCTGGTCGACTTGGGCAAAGAAAACGTCGCGTTTCAATCCTCCGGCGTGGTCGTCGCGCGCAGTTTGATCAAAACCAATCCGCAGTTGGTCGATAACATTGCCAGGGCGACGGTGGAAGGCGTGGCCTTCGTGCATCGTCCCGCCAACAAAGACATCGTCGTCAGAAGCCTCAGCCGTAATTTGCGCTTGGCACCGGAGCGCGCCGAGATCGCTTACCAAGGTTTGATTGCGGAGTTGCCGCGCCGGCCTTGTCCGTCGCTGGAAGGCGTGGCATCGATGCTGAAATTGATGGTGCAGCATGGGCTCAACGCTAAAGCCGCGCAGATTAAGCCAGAAGAACTGGTCGACATGAGTTACTGCAAGCGCTTCGAGGACAGCGGGTTTTTCCGCAGCTTGTACTGAAGAAATGGTTCTACGGGGTTTACTGTGAAGGAGTATTCACCACGAAGGGCACGAAGTTCGGAGTCTTAATCATCCGAACCCCTTGTGGCCTTCGTGATCTTCGTGGTGAACAGAGTCAGTTTGCTGGTGCCAGGTCGCCCACATGGAACCCTGAGGAACTGAGGAAATTAATGGCGTGATGGAGTTTTAGGTGAGGATCACTAATCATTGTCGCATGGTTTGGACTCTAGCTTTTCTAGCCCTGGTTCTAAACGTTTCTTCGGCGACCGCGCAGCAGCTTGAGACTTTGAACGTTTCCTACGCTTCAGTTACCGGCAGCCGCATTCCGCTCTGGATCGCTAAGGATGCCGGTTTGTTTGAGAAGTATGGACTCAACGTCAATCTTGTCGTCATCGCCGCAGGAAATGCGGCTATCGGCGCGTTGGCAAGCGGTGATGTGGAAATTCTCGGCGCGCCGGGTGCCACGACGATGCTCTCCGCCGCTAAAGGATTGCCCTTTGCGATTATCGGCACGTTTGGGCCTGCAGCTTGGAAATTGGCGGCGCATCCGTCGATTACGTCAGCCCAAGACTTGCGCGGCAAGACGGTTGGCATCAGCAGACCGGGCACGACGATCGATTTTGCCACCAGACGCGCGCTGCAGAAGCTCGGCTACACGCCGGGCAACGACGTCAGCATTCTCGCCACCGGTCTGGCGGAATCGAACAAGCGCATCGCGGTGATGCTACAGGGCAGATTCGACGCGACGCTGGTGAGTCCGGACAACCTTTTCGAAGCCGAGACGCGCGGCTGGAAGCTGTCGATCCTCGCCGATCTGAAAGACTTGGGCATTATCACCAGCGCCAGCGATCTATCGGCGAAGCGCGATTTTTTGAAGAACCAGCGCCAGAAGGCGCGCGCCTTTATGATGGCGTACTGCGAAGCCATCTGGTATGGCAGGGCAAACAAGGCTGCCGCCCTGGCGAGCTTTCGCAAGCATATGCGTGAAACCGACGCGCGCCGGTTGGAGTCTCTGCACAAAAATTACATCGTTGATTTTCTGCCGCCAAAACCTTTTCCCATGGAAGACGTGATCCAAGCCGATATCGACAACCTGACACCGACGACACCAGAATTCCGCGGCAAAAAGGTCGCGGATTTTATCGACAAGTCGATTTTATTGGACCTGGAACGCGAAGGCTTTTTCACTCAGCTCGCGAGTCGGTACGGCAAGTAGCGAAGACGGAATCGGAGCATTAGCCGCAAAGGACGCAAAGAACACAAAAAAGAAATCAGATTATCTCCCGCCAAGGCGCAAAGACGCAAAGGTACGAAAAAACAAGATTCCGAACTTGGCGACTTTGCGTCTTGGCGGGAGTAATGCCCCGTTTTTCTGGGTAGGGGATGGCCGAGGAATTATCGCGTGGTTACCAGGGCGTACTCGCCGAATTCAGTCAGTGTCTTGGTCGCGATGCCATCTTCCCATAGCCGGTTAAGATTTTTCGTTTTGACGATAATTCTCAGTGGCTGTTTTGTCTGCTGTGCTGCTTGGGCGAACTCGCTAAAAGTAAAAAGCACCTTTCCATAGCCCGCAACCGGCGGCGGTTGCTTTTGGGCGACGTAGATGTTGTCCATGATGATCGTCTTTGTCCCGGACCAGACAATCCAGATCGGCTGTACAGTGCGCAGATAAAACGGCATGCCGGTAAAGTAGCTGTCATAATGGACTAGCCGGTCAGTGGGAGAGATGAATTTCACGAAATGTTCGGCGGCGGGTTTGGCGCTGCGCCGATAGGAGGATTGAATCGACAACTGTACCATCAATAGTAGGTAGAGGAGCGTGGCGGCGCCGTAGCAGCCAAAAACAAAACCCGGTTGGCGCCATTTGCCGCGCGCGCGACCGATGATAAAAATCGCGCTGACTATCGCGATCAGTACGCCGGCCAGCCAAACAACTGAGTCGATGGGGCCGATCACTGCACGAAGTTCCCGTGGTAACACTCGACTCCAAAACGATCCAACGATCAGATAAAAAATCACGCCGAAGTTCACGAGCAACGGCAGACTGAGCGGCCATCGGGAGCCGTCACCCGCGTCTTGGACGAGATCTCTAATTCGCCGCGCGGTGAGGATCGCCAACGGCGGGAAAATCGGCAGCACGTAATGGGGCAGCTTAGAATTGGACAGGGAGAAAAAAATCACCGGCAAGACGATCCAAAGAATCAGAAAAAGATCTATGTCTGCGATCTGCTTTTTCCAACGGGCCGTTACGATGGAGGGAATTAAAACACTCCACGGCAAGAAACCGAGGGCGATGACCAAAAAGAAATAATACCAGGGTTGGCCGCGTTGAAAGTGGGGCGTGAAGAAGCGCAGGAGATTTTCCTCCCACAGAAAATATTGCAGGTAACCAGGATTCTTGAACTCCGCCCAGAGATAGACCGGGACAACGACGGCGCAGAAGACGAGCGCGCCTAGGATTAGGTGGATTTCGCTGAGGAGACGCCACTTCCGGGCGATCAGCAAATAGCAAAAGATTACCATACCAGGGATCGCGATGCCGATCGGGCCTTTCACTAAAGTGGCTAGAGCCATCGCCGCATACATGATCAAACAGCGCCAGAGTCGCTCGTTACGATTCTCTGTGACTGTCACACGGTAAAACTCAAACAGAGCGATGCTGGTGAAGAGAGTCAAAGTCATGTCGAAGATGACGATCCGGGCAAAGAGAAAAAACTGTAACGAGGTGCCAAGGATTAGGACGCTAGCGAAACTCTCCCAATGACTCCAGTTGGCGCGGACGAAGCGGTAGAGAACGAATAAACAACCGATCGCCGCCAATGCCGACGGTAGGCGGGCCGACCATTCGGAGATGCCAAAAAGCTTATAGGAGATGGCGATCAACCAGTAAAAGAAAATCGGTTTGTCCAGTGCCGGCAAAAAATTTTCATGCGGGATCGCCCAGTTGCCGAGCAGCAGGATCTCTCTGGCGCGTTCGGCATTTCTCCCTTCATCGGGTTCGAATAGCGCGGCGGCGCCCAAATTGACGAAAAACATGACACCGCAGCCGAGAGCGAGCAGCCACGGCAAGCGTCGGTCGGTTAGCAATGAATTCACGGCGGTGGTCTGATTAGTTTTCGTCAATATGCACGGTCTGACGTGGGTTTTAAATAAATCGCGGTTCGGCGATATAAGCAGATTGACTATAGCGGTTATCAGGAGAGGTGGCGAGACAACTTGGGCTTTTTTTAGTCATTGCCGCGCGGTGGCGTCAGTTAATATCTTGAGCGATGCCGATGTTGCAATTTGCCTGGAGCGCCCAAGAGCGCAACGTTGGTTGAAAAGCCCTGCTTGATCGGATAATTGATTCTGATTATTTAGCGAAATGAGGAGAGCTTTACTGTATGCCGTATATGGATTTGCATCAGCACCTCAAGAATCTTGAGGAGCACGGGCTGTTACGAAGGATTACGAGGTTGATTAACAAAGACACGGAACTCCATCCATTAGTTCGTTGGCAGTATCGTGGATTGCCTGAGGAGGATCGCCGGGCATGGCTCTTTGAGAATGTCACCGACGCCAAGGGCAAACGTTACAGCATGCCGGTAGTCGTTGGCGCGTTGGCGGGGAAGCCGGAGATTTACTATCTCGGCATGGGCTGCAACAGCGGCGAAGAGATGGACGCGCTCTGGAAAAAGGCATTGGCGGAACCGATCAATCCGATCGCCGTGACCAATGCGAAATGCCAAGAGGTGGTGATCCAAGGCGCGGAGTTGGACATGGAAGGCGGCGGTTTGGACCGCTTCCCCGTGCCGATCTCGACGCCGGGTTTCGACAACGGCCCGTACACCACTTGCTCGCACTGGATTACCGCCGACTTAGACACTGGGATTCAGAACATCGGCAACTACCGCGGCGAGATCAAGGCTGGGCGGCGAGTCGGCGTGTTTCCTTCGGGGTTGGGGCAAGACATTTATTTGCATTGGAAAAAAGCGGTAGACAAAGGCGTGCATTTACCTGCTGCGCTGGTGATCGGCGCGCCGCCGATCGTGTCCTATGTTTCGGTACAAAAGATTCCTTACGGCGTCGATGAGATCGGTGTAGCCGGTGGGCTCGCCGGCGAGCCGATCCCGATGGTGAAGTGTAAGACCCACGACATCATGGTGCCGGCGGATGCTGAGATCGTCATCGAGGGCTATTTGAATACCGAGTACATCGAGCCCGAAGGTCCGTTCGGCGAATCGCATGGCTACATGCATCCGCGTCAGCTCAATCCGTTCATGGACGTGACCGCGATCACCTACCGCAAAGACGCGATCTATACTTCCTGGCTAAGCCAATTGACGCCGAGCGAGTCGTCAGTCATCCGCAAAATCGGTTACGATCGTTTGATGCTGGTGCATCTGCGTGATGAGTGCCGCATTACCAGCGTGCTGCGCGTCGAAATGCACGAGCCGCTGACCAATACCTATAAACTGGTCATCATTCAAATGCGCCGGCCCAATGAAGCGGAAGTGTGGCGCGCGCTGCACGCCGCCTGTTCGTTTCATCCCGGCGTCGGCAAGATTGTCGTCGCGGTCGATGAGGACATAGACCCGTCGAACGAAGCCGCGGTCTTCTGGGCGATGTGTTACCGGATGAAGCCGCATAAGGACGTTCACATCGTTCCTGGCATGGAAAAGGGCCATGCTCCACCGTTCCTCTACGAACATGAGGTCAAGGGCACCGACGTGGTGTCGTACCATTTGCCGGCGGATGAATCGGCGATGCTCTGCAACGCGATTTTGAAAGAACCGTTTCCGCCGGTGTCGCTGCCCAAGCGCGAGTACATGGAAAACGCGCGCAAGATCTGGGAGGAATTGGAATTGCCCAAGCTCAGACCGCAGATGCCGTGGTTCGGCTACTCCCTCGGCCAGTGGAGCGACGAGCTCGATCAAGAAGCCCAGCTCGCCGTCGAGGGTCGCCACTTTGAAACCGGTGAGAAGCTCAAGAAGGGCCGGGTTAAAGTTAGATAAGACAAACTTGCCTGAGCTTGTTCAAGCCGTTCAAGTAGTTCAAATCGTTTAAGCCGTTTGATTGCATACAGGCGGTTCTGACGTTTTGAACGAATTGAACGGCTTGAACTTTTTGAACGTCCTCTAGCGCTGAGCGTTACGACCTGTAACGCCATAGCTGCGGGATGGCGAGGCAGATGGCGAGGATCATCAGGAAGCACAGGCCGCTGCCGAGGAGCAACGCGTTGGGCGCGCCAATATATTGGGCGGCGATGCCGGCGAGCAGTGCGCCTAAGCCATTGGTGGTCTGGGCGGAGACGGTGATCAAGCTCGCCGCTCGGCCGAGCATGCCGTCGGGCGCCAAGAGCTGCACCACCGTGCGTCGGATCGCCACGCTGATGGCATCGGTGAATCCCAAAATCGCCACCGCCGCCATCGCCATCCAAAACCATTGCGAGATTCCCAGCAGCGCCAGGGCGCCGGCGAAGAAAAGTGCGGCGATGATGACGAGCACGCCTTTGCGCTTGACGTCACCGGCCATGAGTAAGGCGATGGTGCCGAGGAGCGAGCCGGCGGATGGCGCGGCGTATAATAAGCCCAGGCCGGTTGCGCCGGTTTTAAACACATCGGCGGCAAAGATCGGCAAGATCGGCCGATAAAAGCCGACCAGCACGACGGCGAAGTCGAGCAGAAAAAGCGAAAGTATAATGCGCTGAATCCAAATAAATTCAATGCCTTCGACGATGCTTCTCAAGTTGACGCGCCGGCGCTCGCCTGGGATCTTGCCTGATGTGCGCACGGAAAAGATCGCGATGGCCGCGGGAACAAAGAGCAGCGTGCTGGTGAAATAGGCCGTGGCCAGGCCGCCGTGTTCGATCAAGAATCCGCCCATAGTCGGTCCGATGAGAAAGCTGGTTTGCAGGATCATCGTGTTGACCACCATGGCGTTCATCAGCAAAGGGCGCGGCACCAGGCGGGGAATCAGCGCAGCGCGCGCCGGCCAATTGAAAACCTCGACAAAGGAGCCGAGCAGGCCGAGCGCATAGATATGCCAGACTTGCATGGCGCCGGTCACGGTGAGGAATCCAAGGCAAAGATTTGGCACCAACTGCAACATGATGGTCGCTACCAGCAGTTTCTTGCGATCGAATGCGTCGGCCACGGCACCGGCGTAAAGACCGAAGATGATAAACGGCAAGGTTTCGAGAAAACCGGTGAGGCCGAGACTAAAGGCCGAACCGGAAATGTCGTAGACCTGATATAGGGTGGATACATTGCGAATTTGACCGGCGAGGGAGCTCAGCAAGCTGGCAATCCAAAGCAACCGGTAGTCGCGGATCAGCAGCGACGACCAAGGCCGGATGGGTACTTCTGGATCCGAGCTGGGATTTATTTCAGCGGAATGTGCCAACGAGATGAAACTTGGTGGAGAAGGTTAGCGCTAGTCCGGATTATTGACAGTAAAACTGCGATCAAGGTGCAACCCTTGCGGAACGAAGGCATGCCCTTCGGGATTGCAAATGGCAAATCTCAAATTCCAAATATGAAATCTGAAATCTGCGATTGGAAATTCCGAGCGTCAGCGAGCATACAGGCTCACATCTCGATCACCGGAGTGTCGTCAGGTTTCCTCATCGCATGAACAATCCAGGTTATTTATAGCGCGTGGGGAAAAGAAAAGCGACGGGGGCGCGCAGCAAACGGTTGCTGAATGACAATAACCGTCTGCCGCGCGCCCGAATGCAATCAGGAATTGGCAGCTTGGTGGCGGTCCTCCAGCACGCCTTGTTTTTCCGCCTGAGCCAGGACGGCTTCGATGGTTTGAACTAGCTTGCGCGCGGCGTCGATGCTGAGCTCGACAGCGACGCGGGCGCCCGGACCTTGTGCTTCGTTGACGAAATCGATATTGAGCGCATGCTCGAGGGGCAGGTCATAAGGATGATCGTACGACACATTCGCTTGGCGCACTTCAAACCAATCTTGACCGCTTTTGCCGCGGCCTTCGATCTTTGCTTGATGAGTAATCATCGTGCACATGCTTTCGTCCTCCTTGCGCTGGCTATTTCAGATTTTGTTCCAGGAAGGCGAGAACTTTCTTCCAACCGTCGACCGCCTGTTCTTGACGATACGCCGCACGATCGTAGTAGAAAAAGCCGTGGCCGGCGCCGTCGTAGCGGTGAAAAACATAATTCTTGCCATGCTTTTTAAGTTCGGCTTCATGCAGATTGACTTGATCCGGCGACGGCGATTTGTCGTCGTTGCCAAAAATGCCAATCATTGGGCACGGCAGATCTTTGGTGTAATCGATGGGCGCGACTGGACGCTTAGGCGTCAGCTCCTCCGGTTTTTGCACGACGTTGCCGCCCCAGCATTCGACCAAGGCGTCGTAGTTTTTGTTTCGGCACGCGGCGAGAAAACCGTGCCGTCCGCCGGAGCAAGTGCCGAAAACGCCGACCTTGCCGCTGACGTAGGGCAGCGAACGCAAGAGTTTATTCGCGCCGTCGAGATCGCCGAGCACTTGATCATCCGGGACGCCACCGGCGGCACGCACTTTGGCGCCGACATCTTCCGCCGTGCCGTGGCCATCGCGGCAGTAAAGATTAGGCGAGATTGTCACGTAGCCGTTATGGGCAAACTTGCGGGTGCATTCCCGATACCACTCGTCCCATCCCGGCGCATGGTGGATCAACACCATGCCGGGGAACGGTCCGGCGCCGAGTGGGCGGGCGCTGTAGGCGTTGATCGTGTCGCCTTTGTGACCCTGCATGGTGATCGTTTCGGCGATCATGCCTTCGTATTGGTTGGTCTGATACATTCTTATTTCCTCCTTCGGATTTTCGTCTAGCCGTCTTAGTACAAAACTAGCCATCGGCGCAACTGCTCGCGCGAAAAAGCTGGCTACATTCTATATTAACCCCGCCTCTTGAGGCGGGCACAAAATTATGGGGTTTCCAAAGGGGGCGAGGATACCCTTTGCGATATTTAATCAGCGGCGGGGTTAAATCCCCGCCCGCGAAGTGGCTTCGTTTAATAGAAAACAGCCTAAATTGGAAAACATTGACAGCGGGGAACGAATCGGCATATACGGCAGGTGGGTCGGCATCGATCGAATGAAAGCTTCGCGCCTAAGTCTAGCCAAAGATAGTTGATATTTTGGGATAAAAAGAAGATCAGAAAAAACTGTGACTCGCGCAAAGACGCAAAGGCGCCAAGAACAACAAATACGAAGCACGAAATCCTATATCCGAAACAATATCAAATGACCCCAATATGTAAAATTCTAAACAAACCCCTTCGGATTCGGTGTTTTGGATTTTCCCGATTGGAGTTTTATTTGTCTGTGAGTTTGTTTCGGTCCGCGGGGCCTCTTTCGATATTCGGATTTTGGCTTCGTTTCGCGGGTTACTTGGGGCGATAGCATTTATTGTCACTTCAGTTTGGAGCATAAACTGCGAGAGACGATTCTCAGACTTCGGCGTGTAAGAAACCAGACACCCTATCACGACGCAAGCAGGAGGTTTATCTATGTTGGGCGGTCACGCGGTAGCTCAGTGTCTTCGCAACGAGGGCGTCAAGCATGTTTTCAGTGTGCCGGGGGAAAGCTACATCGCTGTCGTCGACGGATTAGTTAATCATCCCGAGATCCAACTCATTACCAATCGGCAGGAAGGCTGTGCGGCGTTTATGGCGGAGGGCTACGCCAAGGCGACTCGCCAGGTCGGCGTCTGTATCGTCACGCGCGGCCCCGGCGCGACCAACGCGAGCATTGCGATCCATAGCGCGAAATACGATTCGGTGCCGCTCGTTCTTCTGGTTGGCCAAGTGGGGCGCGGTGCGCGTGGGCGGGAAGCGGGTCAAGAAATAGACTACACGCATTTCTTCGGCACCCTCGCCAAGTGGGTCATCGAGATCAACGATGCCAAACAAATTCCGCAGATCATGACGCGCGCGTTTCATCTGGCGCGTAGCGGCAGACCAGGACCGGTGGTGGTTTCGCTGCCGCGCGACGTGATCGAGGAGAACGCCGACATCACGATGATCGATCCCTTTCAAGTGGTGCGGCCAAGCCCCGACCCGGCGGCGATCGAAAGCTTAATCGGGCGAATCAACGGCGCGCGCAAACCGGTTTTGCTCGTCGGTTCGGGCACGCAGTATTCCAGCGCGTGGCAAGAGGTGATCGACTTCGCGGAAAAGTTTCAGATTCCCGTGCTCACTTCTTACAAGCGCCAGGATGCGTTTCCCAACAGTCACTCGAACTACGCTGGCAACCTTGCCAATGCCAATCGCGATACGCGGGCGCTGGCGACCGACGAAACCGATTTGCTGGTGGTGCTGGGCAGCCGGCTCAATCAGCCAACCACCGGCGGCTTCGCCTTTCCCAAACCTGGTCAGTCCTTTGTCCAAATCCACGCGGACGAAGCCTACATCGGGCAGAACTCGCGGCCGGAAATCGGCATCGTCGCCGATGCCAAGCAGGCGCTGCTCACCGCGCTAAAACATCCCGGCCCTCGGCCCAACGAGAGCCGTGCGTCATGGATCGCCGAGCTGCACGCCAAACAGAAGGCTTACGCGACGCCTAAAGAATGTCCGACCCGGCGCGTCTCCATGGAAAGGGTCATGAAGGATTTGAAATCAGCTATGCCGCCAAACGCGATTACGACGACGGACGCCGGCAGCTTCGGCCAATGGCACCAACGCTATCTCGAGTTTGACCATCCGAACTCCTATATCTCGCCGACCCTCGGCTGCATGGGACCGGGGGTGCCGTACGCCGTCGGCGCGAAGCTCGCTTATCCAAATCGCTTGGTCGTTTCGCACTCCGGCGATGGCGGCTTTCTCATGACCGGCCAAGAGTTGGCGACGGCAAAACAATACGGCGCCAACATCATCGCGATTGTTTACAACAACGAGGGTTACAACACGATTCGCATGCACCAGGAAGCCCAGTATCCCGGCCGGCAATACGGCATCGCGCTGGAAAATCCCGACTTCGCGGCGATGGGTGAAGCCTACGGCGCGCTTGGTATGAAAGTCACCCGCGATGATGAGTTCCTGCCGGCATTCAAACGCGCATTGGCCGCCGATCGCTCGGCGCTAATCGAAGTCGAGACTGATTTTGAGTTCGTCACGCCGACCGCAAGGCTGTCGGAAATGGGCGGAAAGAAGCTGGCGGGGGATTGATGGCGCGAGGCGGGGAATCGGAAATTGTCAATTGAATTTGGCTCAACGAAACTGGAAAAACGTAGCTCGCGCAAAGACGCCAGCAACAAAAAATTCGAAGCACTAAATCCGAAATCCGAAACAAATTCAAATGACTAAAATAATTGCAATGTTCCAAACAATACTGATTCGGATTCGGTGTTTTGGATTTGCTCGGGTTTTTGACTTATTTGGCCCCGGCTTGTTTCGAATTTCGATATTCGGATTTCGGATTTTCTGCAAAGGAGGATCGAGAAATGAAGATCGTTGGATGGATTGTCTTGGTTCTTTCATTAACGCTGTCGCAGGTGTGGGCGCAGACAAAGAAACCGGCGTCCATCGCGGAGCTGGCGTCGTATCTTGGCGCGGATCGGGAGCAACTGCTTTACGCCGGCGCAAAAGTCGAAGGCAAGGTGGTTTGGTACACCTCGCTGGCGGGCGGATCGTATAAGGCGCTCGCCGATTCTTTTGAGAAAAAATATCCCGGAGTGAAGGTTGAGGCGTTCCGCGCTTCTGGGAGTGAATTGACCGTCAAGCTGGAGGAGGAGACTAAGGCCCGGCGCTATATTGCCGACACCATCGAAACCACCGAGGGCAACCTGATGTTCATGCGCGACGGCAAGTTGCTCAGACCGTACAATTCGCTCCATCTCAAATCCTATCCGGATGATGCCAAAGAGCCGGCTGAAAAGGGCCTCTACCATTGGGCCCTCGCCCGGGAGTCTTATGTGGGTTTTATGTTCAACAAAACTCTCGTGCCAAAGGGATTTGTCGCGAAAGGATTCGAAGCTCTCTTGACCCCGGAGTTAAAGGGTAGAATGGGCATCAGTATCGGCGAGACCAGCGGCAAAATCCTCGGCGCCATGATCAGGACCAAGGGAGAAGAGTTCGTCAAAAAATTGAAGGCTCAGGAGATCAAACTCTACTCCATCGACGCCCCGGCCCTGGTCAATGTCATCGCATCGGGAGAGATCATTGCATCGCCGGCGATTTTTCAAACCCACACGTTGCTCGCGGCTTCGAAAGGTGCGCCGCTGGAGTGGGCGCCGATGGATTTGGTGCCGACCAACGTGGGCAGCGCCGCGGTGGCGGCCAATCCGCCCCATCCGCATGGGGCGTTGCTGATGGCGGACTTTCTACTGAGTCCGGACGGACAGGCGGTGCTGGAAAAATATTATTACGGCAGTGCGACCAAGGACCAAGGATTCAAAAAGTGGCGGCCTGAACGTGGCTTGACAACCGACAACTACGAAAAGGATCTGCTGCGTTGGGAAAAACTTCTGAGGGACATCACGAGAAAGTAAACTGGCAGAACGGAGTAATGGAGTACTGGAGTGGCAGGCACTTGCAAGCATAGCTCCATTACTCCAACCGCAAGCATCTGTAGATACGAGCTTGGTGGCCGAGCTGGACAAAACCGATTTCATCGCTCGTCTGAACGATGGGGGCCGTTACCGAAGAGAACTCGCGCCAACAGCGCTAAGACCCATCGGCCGACTGATTCTTGCTCTTTAAAATTCTTCAGAAGCGTATTAAGGAAGTGATTAAAGCCAGAAACTTAAGGAGAGTTTAGCAGTGAGAATTATCGATGCTGACACACATATCGATGAGACCGAAGCGACGTGGGAGTATATCGAAGGCAGTGATCTGCAATATAAGCCGAGTACCGCC
>JAERMN010000346.1 GCA_016844625.1 Deltaproteobacteria bacterium | reverse complement strand
GAAATCATTCTCGATCTCCAAGGCATGCCGGAAAACATCATCCGCAGCGAACGCAACATCGCGCATCGAATTATTGAAGAGTTCATGATCGCCGCCAACGAAGCGGTGGCGCGCCAGCTTGCGGCAAAAGAGTTTCCGACCCTTTACCGCGTCCACGCGGGACCGGACCCGGACGCGCTCGAAACATTGGCGCCGTTCCTGCTGTCACTCGGCTATCGTCTGCCGCAAAAGAAAGACAACATCGCGCCCCTGGAGTTACAGCAGCTGTTGGAGTCGGCCCGCGGCAAACCGGAAGAAAGAGTCGTCAACCGCGTGCTGCTGCGCTCGATGAAGCAAGCGGTCTACCAACCGGAAAACATCGGCCACTTCGGCCTCGCGTCCACGTGCTATACCCACTTCACTTCGCCCATCCGCCGCTACCCGGATTTAATAGTCCACCGCATGCTCGACCGAACCCTGCGCGGCGACAAACTCAAGCCCAACGAACAGGCGGATTTGCTCCGTGCACTGCAAGAGTCCGGCAAGCACACCTCCGAACGCGAGCGCCACGCCATGGACGCCGAGCGCGAAATGGTCGCGCTCAAAAAAGCCCAGTTCATGATGACCAAAATCGGCGAAGAGTTCCCCGGCTTCATCAACAGCCTGGTCAAATTCGGCTTCTTCGTCGAACTCGACGACTATTTCATCGAAGGTTTGGTGAAACTCGCGACGTTGACTGATGATGATTATGACTACTACGAAAAAGAATACGTCATCAAAGGCCGCCGCCACGGCAAGAAATACCGCTTAGGCGATAACGTGCGCGTCAAAGTCGCGCGCATCAACGCGTTTCGCAGTGAGATCGATTTCGAATACGTTCAGATGCACGAGGACAGCAAGTCATAGCAGTTAGGGAGAAATGGGATGGGAGGGGGGAGAATTCAACGTGCCAAAGCTCCATTAAAAACCTAGCCAAAGAGATTTGAAATTCTGGGATCCAAAATTCGAAGCACGAAATCCGAAAGCGGCCCCGCGGATCGAAACAAATCCAAATGCTCAAAAGTCAGAAAATTCCAAACCAGATGCTTCGGATTAATGTTTTGGATTTTCCTTGGGTTTTGGGTTCATTTGGATTTGAGTTTGTTTCGAATTTCGATATTCGGATTTCGGATTTTATTGAGCTGGCGTCTTGGCGCGAGAAATCTTGAAGTCGTTTTGTTTGATAATTCAATGGTAAGAATCTATCCAATCGTTGTCCGTAAGGGGGAACTCGAAGCCGCCAAACGTGCCGCTGGCTCGTACATCTCCTCCGCGTACTGTTTAATCATGCGGCGGGCGCTAAACCGCGGCATCACTGTGCGAATGGCTTCCTTGGCGATCCGAAGCCAGCGCGTCGGTATGCCATTTGTGTCTCGATCATAGAAGGCCGGCACTATTTCTACTTCTAAAAGCCGGTACAGCGCTTCGGCCTCGGTGGCATTCGTCATTGATGGATCATCATCGGCGCTTCCTTCGATCAGCCAGCCGTTGAACCCGGTATACCCTTCCGCCCACCAGCCATCTCCGACACTCAGATGAATTCCACCATTGATGGAGGCTTTCATCCCGCTTGTTCCGCTCGCCTCATAAGGTCTCTGTGGCGTATTCAACCAGACATCACACCCCTGCACCAGAAAATGCGCGACATGGAGGTCGTAGTCCTCCATAAAGGCAATTCGGCCGCCAAAAGATGGATCGACTGCCCGTTTGTAAGTTTCGTGCACAATACGCTTGCCGTCTTCGTCCGCCGGATGAGCCTTCCCAGCGAAGATGATTTGCACAGGCCGTCTCGGTGCTGTCAGAATCCGAGCGAGGCGTTCCGGGTTATGAAAGACCAGATCGGGCCGTTTATAGCCCGTAAAGCGCCGCGCAAATCCAATGGTGAGAGCTGATGGATCCAATAGTGTTCCCGCTGCCACTATTCTCGAAGAGCTAACTTTTTCTTCTGCCCATAATTGCCGGGCACGCTCCCGCATAAAAGCAATTAGGTAACTTCGAAGTTCCTGCCGAACGGCCCACAACTCCTCATCTGGTATATTAAAAATATCTTCCCACAAGTCTGTCTCGTCATGATGGTTCAGCCATTCCTTGCCCAGATGGCGGTCAAAGAGCCGGGCCAGATTGGGGGCAATCCAGCTCGGCACATGGATTCCATTCGTCACCACCTTTATGGTTCGGGCGCCGCCGGGAAGGTCGGACCAGATCGGTGCCCACATCTCTCGGGTTACGCTACCATGCAGCTGACTTACGGCGTTGATAGCGCCGGTGGTGCGCAAGGCCAAGGTCGTCATGTTGAACAGCGAGCCATCACCGTTATCATAGCGCCCCAACTCTAGAATATCCGTCTGATGCTGTTTGAATGCTCCCGAGAGGCCGGCTAGTTGGGCTTCGACCATATGAAGTGGAAACGCATCGTGGCCGGCAGCAACTGGCGTGTGGGTTGTAAAGACCGTTGAACTACGAACCGTCTTCAGCGCTGCCTCAAAACTTTCCCCTAACTCAAGCGCCTCACGAATGCGCTCCAGCACCAAAAAGGCAGTATGTCCTTCATTGAGATGCCAAATCATGGGATCGTAGCCCAGCCCGCGGAGCACTCGCACACCCCCGATGCCAAGGATGATTTCTTGCTGAAGGCGCATCTGTCGATCGCCGCCGTATAACCTCGCCGAGAGTTCTCGGTCCTCGGGAGCGTTTTCTTCTAGGTCCGTGTCGAGGAGAAAGAGACTCACTCGACCGAGCCGAACAATCCATACCGAAACATAAACTTGTCGCGTGCCAAGCGGCACCAGAACTAGGCGAGGTCGGCTGCCGTCCGTCAGCCGTTCAACCGGGGCTTGGTCCCAATTCAACCGTTCGTAGGTTTCCTCCTGCCAATGGGCCGAAGAAATGCGCTGATGGAAGTACCCCTGCGGATACATAAACCCGACCCCAACCAGCGGAATTCCAAGGTCGCTGGCCTCCTTGCAAAGATCTCCCGCAAGCACGCCAAGCCCCCCTGCATAGATCGGAAGCGATTGATGCAACGCAAACTCAGCAGAAAAATAGGCAACTGGTCGGGTTGACAAATCCGGAAAGCGAACCGACCACCAGGTGTCTTTTGCTGTTCGGGCGCGATCCAGATACTCGATTGCCGCATCATAAAGGGCAAGAAATGATCGCTCTTGCGCCGCCTCTGAAAATCGCTCTCGCGACACCATGGAAAGCATACGCACGGGGTTATGTTCGGTAAATCGCCACAGCGCATAGTCGAGGTGGCGAAACACCTCTCTCGCATTCTGATGCCAGGTCCACGAAAGGTCATATGCCAGACTGCGTAGTCCCGCGATCCGCTCAGGCGGAGAAAACAGATCATCCTGTTCCATAGAGTTAATTCGTCTCCTTAAATCGACGCAGCATCGCCTTGCGACCTAGACACACTGTCAACGTTTATCAGCCTATCTTAAGGGCTCTCAATTGGGTTTATCGGCCGTATTCTTACGAAGCGTTTGGTCATTCTTAGGTTAGTGGCAGAACCTCAGAGAAATCGCATTCAGCTTTGCATCGTACCAGTTTTTTGCCCGAATATTTTATTTGTCCAGAACCCAGCTTGAAAGAGCGGCTCGCGCCACAAAATAATGCTGATCATCTAGTGTCGCCCCAATAATTTGACCCCTGCAAGCTTGGCTCGCCAACAGGTTGAAATCGATCATGCCCGCAGAAGGAGTCAAAATTTCTTCGCTACCCTTGGAATTTATGTGACCGACGCGTCAGTGAAATTGGCCGTAGGATTGAGTAGAGGAAGATTCAATTCAATCGAAAAAGGCTAATGTTCGGAGCGCTAGGCGGCGCATCCGGGTGACGGCGGCGAGGCCGTGCCCCAATCCGCGAGCATTGCCGGTCATTAGCGGAAATGGCCAAAATCGGCGATTACAGCTCTCTTTTAACCGTGCGAGTTTGTCTTGGTTTTCTCGCTTTGGATGGCTTGGTAAGGTTTTCCGGACGATGGGTTTCCAGCCAAATTTCCTTGGCTTTCAGCCAGTGCTGAAGATCGGAGCCGTTTGGACACCCCGCCTCCTGCCAAATTCTATAAGCAAGTTGCCGAACCTCTTTGTCGTGATCGATCTCCGTGCCTTGCATAACCCACGCTCCTTTCTAATTTATGTTAACCTCGCCTCTTGAGGCGGGAACAATATTATGGGGTTTCCAAAGGGGGCGAGCATCCCCTTTGGTTAAGGGCGGGGTTAAATCCCCGCCCGCGAAGCGGCTTCGTTGAATGATTACACAACATCTTAGCCCGGCCTATTATTTCTCTGTAAAGAATCACGCCGTCTTAAAACTTTGCCTTTGCCCCCGGTCGATTGTGTGAGTTTCCTTCATCGCGCACTCATGATGACTATTATCATGGCAGGGTGGCTTCATCGCGCACTCATGATGACTATTATCATGGCAGGGTGGAGCTGCGGCCTCACTCAGCTGTCGAGTCCTGTGCGTCGTTCACGTTGACGGGGTCATTTCCATCCTGCCATCAAACTGAGCAAATCGCAGACGCGGTTAGAGTAACCCCATTCGTTGTCGTACCAACTGAGACACTTGAGATACCGGCCGCCGGTAACCATGGTAAATCCCGCGTCGAAAATGGATGAATGGGCGTTTCCTATAATATCCGAAGAGACCACGGGGACGTCGACGAATTGGAGAATACCTTTCATGCGCTTGGACTCGGCGGCCGCGCGGATCTCGGCATGCACATTGTCAACGGTCACGTGTTTCTCGAGTTCGACAAACAGGTCGACGACCGAACCGTCGGGCACCGGCACGCGCGCGGCGATGCCGTCCAGCCGGCCTTTCAATTGCGGCAACACCATGCCGACGGCTTTGGCGGCACCGGTCGAAGTCGGAATAATATTTTCCGCCGCCGCGCGGCTGCGCCGCCAGTCCGAGTGCGGCACATCGGCAAGACGCTGGTCGTTGGTATAGGCGTGCACCGTGTTGATGACGCCCTCGACGATGCCAAAAGAGTTGTGCAGCACCTTCGCCAGTGGCGCGAGACAGTTGGTGGTGCAACTCGCGTTGGAAATAATCCGGTGTTCTGGTTTAAGCCCGTCATCGTTGACGCCGAGGACGACCGTGTAGTCGATCGCGTCCTTCGCGGGCACCGTAAGCACAACCCGCTTCGCGCCAGCGCGCAGGTGTTGGGTCAGTTGTTCCTTGGCGGTGAAGATACCGGTGGACTCGACTACCACATCGATGCCGAGATCGCTCCATGGCAGTTTTAGCGGGTCCCGTTCACAGAGCATCCGCGTTCGGCCATGGGAGGTAACCAAATCATCGCCTTCGAGCCGCAGAGTGCCGTCGAACGGACCCATGACAGTATCGTAATGGAGCAAGTAGCGCAGCGCTTCATTGTCAAAGAGATCGTTAATCGCGACCACGTCAACGTCTCCACGCTTGTCGAGAATACGGAATACCGTGCGGCCGATTCGGCCAAATCCGTTGATTGCAACTCTCATTGGACACCTCCATCGCCATCGAGCTTGCGATAGTGCCGAACCACGTCGAGCACGCGGCACGCATGGCCTAAGCTCTCGTACCAAGCCAAGACTTTGACGATGTTTTTTCCTGCTTTGAGGGTCGCTTGCGCATCAAACAGCAACGATTGCCGGCAGCCAATGACATCGGAAGAAACGATGGGATCATCGGTGAAGCCGATCAGCAACGGATGAGCGTCAGCAGCGGTCCGCATCGCCTCGTTTACTTGGGCGGCGGTTACGCCGCTGTCGTGCATCACGCAATTCAAGTCCAACAACGATCCCCGTTGCACCGGCACGTTGAGGGCATAGCCGCTCAACTTTCCGGCGAATTTCGGCAAGATCAGTTCGACCCAACGCGCCGACTCATTACTGTTGGGGATAATGTTCTGGGCGGCGGACCGACTCCGGCGAAAATCCTCGTGGGCATAATCCTGCAAAGATTGATCGCTGCTGTAGGCATGAACCGTCGTCATCGACGCGTAGTCGACTCCCAGCGCCGCGTCGAGAAAATATAAAATTAGCGCAAGCGCGTTGGTGGTTGCCGAACCCGCCGAGATCAGTCTGTCGCCGGGGACCGCGCTGGCCTCATTGATGCCGGGAACCAGCACGCGATCTATCGGTTCCGCCGGAAGCGATGCGAGAATAACCCGGCCCGCGCCGGATTGCAGGTGGGTATCGAGATATTCACGGCGTCGATATCGGCCGGTGGCGTCGATAACGCAGTCGACCCCGAAAACGTCCCACGGAACGTCTCCGGGTTTGGCAATCTGCAGCATCCTTGTGCGAAATTTGTCATTGACTAGATAATTGTCGTGCAGTTCGCACTGCAGTGCGCCGGCA
>JAERMN010000041.1 GCA_016844625.1 Deltaproteobacteria bacterium | reverse complement strand
TTGGCGGGAGGAACTTCCGAATCCTCGAACCTTCGACTCCTGGAGTTTTTATGCGGCACGTAATGACCAACATGTTGGTGTTAGTTTTTGCATAGCAATGCAAAGTACGCAAAGAGAAACAAGATCGGTTCCGAACTTGGCGTGCTTTGCGCCTTGGCGCGAGTCAATCCTCATGTTCGAATATTTCAGGTTGTTGGAAAATTTGCGCGAAACGCGAACGTTTTTCGATACAGCCACGCAAAGAACGCAAAGAAAACCGTTTCATGATCGAACTGCTCGTCGCTACCACCAATCAAGGCAAGTTTGCCGAGGTGCAAGCTTTTCTCAGCAAGTTGCCGCTTACGATTCTATCTTTGCGAGATTTGCAAAATCCGCCATCGGTTGTCGAAGACGGCGCGACTTTTGAGGCGAACGCGCTCAAGAAGGCGCGGACATTCGCGGAATTTTCCGGCTTACTGACATTGGCTGACGATTCAGGCATCGAAGTGGATGCGCTCGGCGGCGCGCCGGGGATTTATTCCGCACGCTATTGCGGCGAGGATGGCAACGACGACGCCAATAACCAGAAGCTGCTGCGCGAATTGGCCAAGGTTCCGCCCGATCGACGCACCGCTCGCTTTGTTTGCGCGCTGGCGCTCTGCGTGCCGAGTCCTGCTGGCATGAAAGAATGGACGGTGCGCCAATCCTGCGAAGGGCTCATCGCATTTTCGCTGACGGGGTCCAATGGCTTTGGCTACGACCCATTATTTTTCCACCCGTCGTTTGGCAAAACCTTCGGCGAGGTCGACCGGGAAATCAAAGCGACCGTAAGTCATCGTGGCAAGGCGCTCAGGAAACTGGCCGAAATGTTGCCGACGCTGGTCGATTTGGCGGCGCAACCTTGATTTCATGAAGTCGCTGTGTAGAATGGCCGCTGGTTAAAATATTGACGGGGCGTAGCGCAGCCTGGTAGCGCACCTGCCTTGGGCGCAGGGGGTCGGAAGTTCGAATCTTCTCGCCCCGACCATCGCGAAGTGCTGAGTGATGAGTGCTTATGGGTATAAAGGGGTGGAGCGGACTCATAACTCAGCACTCGTTACTCAGTGCTTTCTTGTTGCGCCAGTAGCTCAGCTGGATAGAGCAACGGCCTTCTAAGCCGTAGGTCAGGGCGGTGAGTGTAGCTCAACGGTTAGAGCACTGGACTGTGGCTCCAGGGGTTGAGGGTTCAAATCCCTTCACTCACCCCATCCCCTTCGGGATGACAGATCTCAAATTTCAGATTTCAAAGGTCTGGAATTTGAAATCTGCGATTTGAAATTTCGAGTGAAACGAGAACGTGGGCCGCTAGCTCAGTTGGTAGAGCAGCTGACTCTTAATCAGCGGGTCCGGAGTTCGAGTCTCCGGCGGCCCACCAAAACTCACTCTTCGTGATTTTTCTCTTCCCTCCTGGCTAATTGGGATGTTACGTCCTGCCTCCCTTGCGCGTTGCGAGCGAGAAATATCAGTTGTTAAGCGCGATTCGCGGTGACATAATCAACTTAGGCGGGAAGGTTTAGGTGTCGCTAGAACAAGCTCTAACATACAGCATGCCTCTGGAGGTTTATCTCCAAGCGGCAATAGTGCGCGGTGTGCTTGTTACTAATCAGGGACGGTTGAGTAATTTTCTGGTGCTGCGCGAGGGTGAAGAAATCTTCTCGCTCAAGGATGCCACGTTGGAAGGGGTGAATCGTAAACCGATCACGGTCGCCGCTGAAGAATATTTGGTTTACATGCGCGAAGTATTTTTGATCGCCGATCTGAGCCCGGCGGGTCAGACGCAGCGCGCTGGCATCGAAAGCTTTTACGTGCAGAAGGAAGCGAGCAAGGCGCTTTTCAGCGTCGGACCTTATTTGCTGCAAGGCAGTATCTATTTGGTTCCTGGCGCGGCATTGCATGATCTTTTGGTTGAGAAGAGCCGGTTTATTCCGGTCACCGACGCGACGCTGGTCGACCGGCCGGAGATCGCTCCGCGAACCTATCTCATTAACCGAAACCGGATCGGTTTTATGACCGCCATCGGCGACGGTTTAGTCGAACTCTAAGTTGCTCTCATGGCTGCTGCATTTCCAACCGAGATTAACCATATTAAGGCGCGCGGCGCGGTGCGCATCACCTGGGACGATGGTCACGTCGGCGAGTACAATCAAGAATATCTGCGTGGCTACTGTCCGTGCGCGCTGTGCCAAGGACATGGAGCGGAGCGCCGCTTTATCGCTGTTCCCGGCGCGGTTCTTGATGGAATCCACGGCGTCGGCAACTATGCCATCGAACTGCACTGGCAAGACGGTCACAGCACCGGTATTTATAGCTTCGATTATTTGCGTTCACTCTGTCCGTGTAGCGCTTGCGCCGGTCAGGCGAAAGAGAAGTCGTAAGCGCGCTCGGATTGTCATTTCTCGCCTTCGACTTGTCACAGCATCACATCGCCCTGACGTCAAGTGAAGCAGTTGCAATGCTGCGGTGATCATTTCGCACCGGCGGCAAAAGCTTGCGCATGGGCACGGCCAAATGCCCGTTGCCAGTCGACGGCGAACCACTGATCGCGCATCTTGTCCGACGCTTGGCTAGCAGTTTCAACGATAAAGTTGTCGTCGCTGCGCCAGAGCAGGATTTGCCGCCCTTGCTAGCACGAATCGTGGGCGATGAACTGCCGCATCAAGGACCGGCGGCTGGAATCTTCTACGGGCTGCGCGCTGCCGCCGACGAAGTCTCATTTGTAACTGCTTGCGACGCGCCGTTTCTTAACCTGGCTCTGACTGGGGGTTTGCTGTCTCGACTTGGCGACGCCGACGTTGGAGTGCCTTTTGGCAGGAGCGACTACAGCCGCTGCACGCTGTGTACGGAAAATCAGTGCTACCGTTTCTAAAGCAGCAACTCGATGAACGGCAACTCCGGCCGACTTTGTTCTACGACAAGGTCAAGACGCGAGTCATCGCTGAAGCAGAACTTAGTACAGTCGACCCTGCCAGATTGAGCTTTATCAATATTAATACGCCGGCAGAGTATCAAGATGCGTTGCAACGTTGGCGTGCAGGCTGAACTTAGTGTCAGCGGATTTGGAAAAACTTACGGCACTTCGGGCACATAAGCTTAGCTGCGCTTGACTTAGCAGTGGGTAATTCTTACTCTCCTTTGCTAGTCGGTAATGTTGAGGTTGGGCGAGAGTGGCGGAATTGGCAGACGCACTAGACTTAGGATCTAGCGGGTAACCGTGGGGGTTCGAGTCCCCCCTCTCGCACCAGCAATTTGCCGATGAAATTGACCGTTAAAAATCGAGAGAAAGGTTTGGTGCCTGATCGTCGATTGTCGTCGGTGCAATCACAGGGTGTTAATTTTCGGATCGTAGACGACGAAAACGCCGATAGTCAAATTTCGCAATGAAAATCGATATCGATGAATTGAGTCCGGTGCAGCGCAAGGTCCGCGTCGAGTTGCCCGCGGATACTGTTGCCAGTGAGTTTGCTCATGCTTACAAAAATCTCGGCAACCGGGTGCGGGTCAAAGGCTTTCGCACCGGCAAGATTCCGCGCAGCGTGCTCCAAGGCATCTACGGTGAAGAAGTCAAAGGCGAAGTAAAGTCCCACTTGGTGGAAGAGTCTTTGGGCGAGGTGATCAAGGAGCGCGGCTTGCAGATCGTCTCCCGCCCGGAAGTCGAGACCAATGATATTAGCGAAGGCAGCGACTTTTCATTTTCCGCGGTTTTCGAGATCAAACCGGAGATCGAAGTAAAGGATTACCTAGGCGTTGAGGTCGAAAAATTTAAAATCGCTGTGACCGATGATCAGGTGCAAGACGCGCTCAAGCGGATCCAAGAAGGTCACGCGCGTCTCGACCTGGTCGAGGGTCGGGATATCGTCCAGAGTGGCGACTTCGTGACCCTCGATTTCGAAGGCACCCTCGTGGGCAAACCATTTTCTGGGAGCAAAGGCGAGAACTACATGATCGAAGTGGGCTCGGGCCATGCATTGCCGCAGTTCGAAGAGGCGGTCGCAGGCCTCAAGATAGGCGAGCGCCAAGCGGTGCCGGTGACCTATCCGGAAACTTATCCGAACAAGGAAATTGCCGGTAAAAGCGTCGATTTTTCGCTTGTCGTGCGCGAGATCAAGCAAAAAGTGTTGCCCACGCTCGATGACGAATTCGCCAAGGATCATGGCGAGCATGCTTCGCTCGAGGAGTTGAAAGCGTCGATCCGCAAGCGGCTTGAGGAAGAGCTCAAGCATTATCAAGACGAGGACCTCAAGGAAAAGATCGTGAGCCGTTTGATTGAAAACCACGCGTTTGCGATTCCGCCTTCGATGGTTGAGCGGCAAACCCGTTACTTAATGGAGCGCTACCAGAATCAAGTTCAACAAACGGGCGCGGAGACCGACGCGGCACCGCCCATGGAAGAGGCGCGCAAGACTCTGGAGGGGCGGGCCGCGCGGCAAGTGCAGGCCACTTTGCTGGTGGAAAAAATTTCTCAGCAAGCTAAAATCGAAATTACCGACAAAGATATCCAGGAGCGCGTCGATCATTTGGCGCGATCCGCCGGCGATCGCGCCAAAAGCGTGCGTGAATACTACGCGCGACCAGAGGCGCGCGACGATTTGCGCGCGCAGCTGGTATTTGACCGCACTCTTGGTTATTTACTCGAACGGGCGCATATAAAAGAAGTGGACGCGCCGGCTTCTAAGGTTGATGAGTCGGGTGAAAAAAGCTAGAATGCTTTTTGTGGACGAGGGGTTTCGCTACACATGAACTTCATCCCCATTGTTGTTGAACAAACCGGACGTGGCGAACGTGCATATGATATTTATTCGCGCCTCCTTAAGGACCGAATTGTCTTTCTCGGCTCCGTCATCAATGACGACGTCGCCAATCTCGTCACCGCGCAGCTACTCTTTCTGGAATCAGAAGATCCTGAGCGCGATATCTTCTTTTACATCAACAGCCCGGGTGGAGCCGTCACGGCTGGCTTGGCGATCTATGACACGATGCAGTACGTGCGCCCGCAAATCTCCACGGTCTGTGTCGGCCAGGCCGCGAGCATGGCCGCGGTGTTACTAGCCGCCGGCGCTAAGGGCAAACGGTTTGCCTTGCCGCATGCGCGGATCATGATTCATCAGCCCTTGGGTGGATTCCAGGGACAGGCCACCGACATCGATATCCAAGCCCGGGAAATTTTGCGCATGCGCGAAGAGTTGAATAATATTTTGACCAAGCATACCGGACAGAGCTTGAAGAAGATCGAAAAAGACACCGATCGCGATATGTTTATGACCGGCAAGCAAGCCCAAGAATACGGCTTGGTCGACGAGGTGATCTCGACCCGTCCCGAAAGCAGTATTAAGAAGCAGTCGTCGGTTTAACCGGGGGATTTATGGCAAAGCACGGTGAACATGGATCGGGAAATCTCGTCTGCTCGTTCTGCGGTAAGAGTCAGGACGAGGTTCGCAAGCTGATCGCCGGTCCGACGGTTTACATCTGCGATGAATGCATCGACCTGTGTAACGACATCATCGCCGAAGAGTGCGACCACGACGAAAGTCTGAGCTCCTCTTCAAACGTTCCCAAGCCCGCCGAAGTCAAACGCGTCCTCGATCAATACGTGATCGGCCAAGAGCGAGCGAAGAAAATCTTGGCGGTGGCGGTGCACAACCATTACAAGCGAATCGATAGCCAGATGGTCACCGGGGATGTCGAACTGCAAAAAAGTAACATCCTTCTACTCGGCCCAACCGGATCGGGCAAGACCCTCCTAGCCCAAACCCTAGCCCGTTTTCTTCAGGTGCCGTTCACCATTGCCGACGCCACGAGCTTGACCGAGGCTGGTTACGTCGGCGAAGATGTCGAGAATATCATTCTCAATCTGCTTCAGGCGGCCGATTACGACGTTGAAAAAGCCCAGCGCGGCATCGTATATATAGATGAGATCGATAAGATCTCGCGAAAATCGGACAATCCGTCGATCACACGCGACGTTTCCGGCGAGGGCGTGCAACAGGCGCTGCTGAAAATAATTGAAGGCACTATGGCCAGTGTGCCTCCAAAGGGCGGGAGAAAACATCCACAGCAGGAATTTCTGCAAGTGGATACTACCAATATCCTTTTTATCTGCGGCGGCGCGTTCGTTGGTTTGGACGACATCATTCGTAAGCGCACCGGACACAAGCGCATGGGTTTTGGCGGACAGTTGGAGGATCGGGACGGGCGTCGCGCCACCGAGCTGTTACACAGCGTTCAGACTGAGGACTTGCTCAAGTTCGGCCTCATCCCCGAATTCATCGGCCGCTTACCGGTTATCGCCACATTGGATGAACTCGATGATTCCGCGCTGGTCCGCATTCTCAAAGAACCGAAAAACGCTATAACCAAACAGTATTCGAAGCTTTTTGACATGGAATCCGTGCACCTGAAGTTTACCGAAGAAGCGCTGCGAGCGATTGCCCGCGACGCGATGAAGCGCAAATCGGGGGCGCGGGGATTACGCGCAATCATGGAAAATATCATGTTGGATATCATGTACGACATGCCCTCGCAGCCGAATATTAAAGAAGTAGTCATTACCGAGGAAGTCGTGGAAAAACATGAACCTCCAATCGTTGTATACACCAAGGCCGCGGAGAGCGCTTAGGAGGGTTTATGCTGTTTCGCAATGACAAAAAAGACGACAAAGATCCAGGTGGCGGAATAACCCGCGTGCCGCTATTGCCGCTGCGTGACATCATCGTTTTCCCCCATATGGTCGTGCCGCTTTTTGTCGGCCGGCAGCGCTCGATCAAAGCGCTTGAGGAAGCGACGCAGAAGCAAAGTTTGATTTTCTTGTCGTCGCAGAAAGACGCCAAAACCAACGAACCGGCGGAGGATGACATCTATAAGATCGGCACCTTGGGTTCGGTGGTGCAGATGCTCAAGCTACCCGACGGCACGGTTAAGGTTCTCATCGAAGGCAAGAAGCGGGCTAAGGTTGCGCGCTTTGTTGCCAATCCAGATTATTTCTTGGTGGAAGTCGAAGAGGCGCCGGAGGTGGTCGAGCGTAACACCGAAATCGAAGCGTTGGTGCGGGAAGTTCACACAACATTTGAAAACTACGTCAAGCTCAAGAAAAAAATTCCGCCGGAAATGGTCATGTCGGTTTCGTCGATCGACGATCCTGGCCGTTTGGCCGATACGATCGTCGCTCATCTAGGTATTAAACTCGATGACCGGCAGAATCTGCTTGAAACTTTCAATGCCGCGGAGCGTTTGGAAAAAGTCCTCGGCCATATGCGCGCCGAGATTGAAATCCTCGAAGTCGAACGGCGCATTCGCTCGCGCGTGAAAAAACAGATGGAGCGCTCGCAAAAGGAGTATTACCTTAACGAGCAGATGCGGGCGATTCAAAAAGAGCTCGGTGAAAAAGACGAATTTAAAAACGAGATTCAGGAAATTGAAGAAAAGCTCAAGCAGAAAAAACTCTCCGCCGAGGCCAAAGACAAAGTCGATAAAGAGCTTAAGAAGCTAAAAATGATGTCGCCTATGTCGGCGGAGGCGACGGTGGTGCGGAACTACATTGACTGGATTATCAGTTTGCCGTGGAACGAATCCACCGACGATAAGCTCGATATCAACGAGGCGGAGCGCGTTCTCGAGGAAGACCACTACGGCTTGGAAAAGGTCAAGGAGCGTATCCTAGAATATCTCGCGGTGCAGAGCTTGGTCGGCAAGATCAAGGGACCGATTCTTTGTCTGGTTGGCCCGCCGGGAGTCGGTAAAACTTCGCTCGGGCGTTCCATCGCTCGCTCCACCGGCCGAAAATTTATCAGGGTTTCTCTTGGCGGGGTTCGAGATGAAGCGGAAATTCGCGGCCACCGGCGCACCTATATCGGCGCGATGCCGGGGAAAATCATTCAGTCGATGAAGAAGGCCGGATCGAGCAATCCGGTGTTCCTGATGGATGAAATCGATAAGATGTCGACCGATTTCCGCGGCGATCCATCGTCGGCGTTGCTGGAAGTATTAGACCCCGAGCAAAACGCCTCATTTAACGATCACTATCTCGATCTCGATTTCGATCTGTCGAAAGTGATGTTTATTACCACCGCCAATTCCTTGGACCGGATCCCACGGCCCTTGCAGGACCGCATGGAGATTATTCGTATCGCCGGTTACACCGAGCTCGAGAAGCTGAGCATCGCGAAAAAATATTTATTGGAAAAGCAAAAAGAGGCGAACGGCTTAACGCCGGAGAATCTCGCTTTCACTGACAATGCGCTGCTCGGCGTGATCCGCCACTATACTAAGGAAGCAGGCGTGCGCAATCTCGAACGGGAGATTGCCTCGATCTGCCGCAAGGTCGCGGTCGAAGTAGTGCGTAAGGATCGCAACGCCCACATCCAAGTCGGCACGAAGGGACTGCATAAGTATCTGGGTCCGATCAAATTTCGTTATGGCAAGGTCGACACCGAGGTCAAAATCGGCGTCACCACCGGATTAGCTTGGACGGAGATGGGTGGCGAATTACTGGCGACTGAGGTGACGGTCATGCCGGGCAAAGGCCAGCTGATTATTACCGGAAAACTTGGCGATGTGATGCAGGAGTCCGCTCGTGCGGCGATGAGCTATGTTCGTTCTCGGGCGGCCGAGTTGGGTCTGGAAAAGGACTTTTATCAGAAACTCGATATTCATATTCACGTCCCTGAGGGCGCAATTCCCAAGGACGGACCATCAGCCGGAATCACCATGGCGACTTCGCTGGTGTCGGCGTTAATGAAAATCCCGGTGCGCAACGATTTGGCGATGACCGGAGAAATCACTCTGCGCGGTTCGGTGTTGCCGATCGGCGGTTTGAAAGAGAAAGTGTTGGCGGCGCACCGCGCTGGCATTAAAAAAGTCTTGATTCCCGCGGAGAATGAGAAAGACATCGAGGAGATTCCCGCGGCAGTCCTCAAAGCCGTCGAACTCGAATTGGTTTCGCATGTGGACGAAGTTTTGAAGAAGGCACTCATTCTCGACGATCCCAATAGCCTCTTTCGCCATATCGCGGTTGAGTCTCAGACGAAGGACGACTCCCCAGCATTCCCGGAAAAGGTTGAAGAGGTTCCCGCGAGCGAAATTCTGCCCCAGTAGTTCTACAATTTCAATTCAGAATGCTGCCGGGTGATTTGACACCCGGCAGCGCGACTGTTATAAAAGCGCCTTACATTAGGGATATTGGGGCCGGCGCCGGAACGGAAAGTTTTTACTCCGCTAGATTATTGAATTTCCGAAAGCAGGCTTCCCTAAATAGAAATCGCTGGAATGCGAGGAAGCGCGGCGCGGCGGATGGGGTCAAGTAGCGGTGCGCCGCTGACTTCAGGTTTGGGAGAAAGATTTAGGTTTTCTCACAGATTATTTCACGAATTAAAAACAACAAAGAAAGTGACATTCAAAACTAGGGTCGAAGGAGCCTCGGCCAAGTCGTGGGCGGGTATTTTTGGCGGAGGGGCGGTTAGCTCAGCGGGAGAGCATCGGCCTTACAAGCCGGGGGTCACAGGTTCAAATCCTGTACCGCCCACCAAGTGAGAATTTTAGGTTCATTTGTCGGGGTCGTAGTTCAGTTGGTTAGAACGCCGGCCTGTCACGCCGGAGGTCGCGAGTTCGAGTCTCGTCGGCCCCGCCACTTACTTCTTCGTAAGCGGTTTGAAAGATTGTCAGCGAGTGGAAAGAGTGATTATGAACAAAGCGGAAGCCCTGATGCAGCGAGAATGGTATGTGATCGATGCGCGCGGCAAAATTCTTGGGCGCATGGCTACTGAAATCGCTAAAGTGCTCAGAGGAAAACATAAGCCGATTTTTACGCCCAATCTGGACGCCGGCGATTTCGTTATAGTCGTCAATGCGCGGGAGATCAAGCTGACCGGCGCTAAGCTGGACAAGAAAATTTACTATCGGCATTCGGAATATCCCGGCGGTATCCGGGAACGAACCGCGGCACAGATGCTCGAAGAAAAGCCCGAAGAACTGGTCAGATTGGCGGTCAAGGGCATGCTGCCGAAGAATCGGCTTAGCCGCAAATTGGTCACGAAACTAAAGGTATACGCCGGGGCCGAGCATCCCCATGACGCACAAAAACCCCAACCCTTGGCGATCGTAGCGTAGGAGCGAAACTTCGATGGCAGATAAAGTGTTTACGGCAACTGGACGAAGGAAGACTTCGGTGGCGCGTGTCTACTTGAAACCAGGCAAGGGCAAAATTACGATCAATGATCGAACGTTGCAGGAATACTTCGGCCGCGAAACCGCGCGCATGATCGTCATGCAGCCGTTCGATGTCACGCAGACTGGCGGCAGTTACGACATCAACGTCAACGTGACCGGCGGCGGGAACTCAGGCCAGGCTGGAGCCATTCGCCATGGCATTACCCGCGCGTTGATGCAGCTCAATTCCGAGCTGCGCACGCCACTAAAAAAGGCCGGATTTGTCACCCGCGACCCGCGCGCGGTTGAACGCAAAAAATACGGCCGCCACAAAGCGCGCAAACGTCCACAGTACTCTAAGCGCTAAAAACGTCGTTTGCTTCGGCTTCTTCGAATCACTATTCGAAGTCAGTTTGTCGGCACGGTTTCTGATAACCGTGCCGATTTTTTTTGATAGGCGGTACGCCGTTGCAACATGATTCAGGTCTTTTGCACCGCCTGGAAATATTCGAATTCGCCCACCTGGGGATTGTCCCGGGAGCGGGATTATTGTTCGGCGGTTATGAAGTAAAGCCCGATCATGGCGAAAATGGCGTTGGGAATCCACGCTGATGCAATCGGTGGCAACGCGGCACTATGCCCCAATGATATGCAAAACCCTAAGAGCACCCAGTATCCAAAGCCGATCAGCATGGCAATGCCGAAGCTGAGCGACAGGTTGCCCGTCATCTGACGCTTGAGCGCAAACGGTATCGCAAGCATCACCATCAGTGGAGAAATTAGCGGCACGGCCAATTTGACCTGGAGGTCCACCTCATACGTAGTCGTATCGATTCCTTTACTTTTCAGATCGGCGATCTGCTTTTGGAGATCGAAAAAGGTGAACTCTTCGGCATTGCGCGCCAGCGACTTCAAATCCGCTGGCGTTTCGGTCATCGGCAGGGTTACGCTAGCTTCACGCCGCAGCATCTTGCCATCGGTTTGCAAATTCCACTCTGTCGCTTCGTTGGCCTTCCAACGATTCTCAATCCACTGAGCTTGGGGAATCTCGACCAAGGCGCGCAAGCTGAAGTCGCGATTGAGTAGAAAGATCGTGATATTCTCCAAGGTGCCACTGCGCGTGTTAAATCGATCGATATTAATAAAACTCGCGTCGCCGCGAATCCAGATGTCATGGGTGCCGATCAGGCTCTGTTGCTGTCGATTCTTAATTTCAGTTTTGTAAATGGTTTGCGCGTGGTGGGCGAAAGCGGGCACCAGGCTTTCATTCCAGACAAAAGTTAACGCGCAAATCAATAAAGACAAAAGCAACAATGGCAAAGCGATCCGCTGGACGCTAATGCCGCTTGATCGGATCGCCGTGATTTCATGGGTGCGCACTAACATGCCGAGACAAAAAAGCGTGGAAAAAAGTGTGGCGAAGCCAACCACGCGGGATATCAACAAAGGAGCTTTGAAGAAGAAATAACGGACCACGGTCAGAAACGGCGCGCCGGAGTCGAGCAGGGAACCGATTCGATCGAAGAAATCAACGGTGACGTACAAAGACGTAATGACCACTAAACTAATGAAAAAAATTCTTAGAAATCCCGCCGCCAAATAGCGGTCAAGAATCCCACCAATGGGGAGCGTGGAGAATCGGATTCTTGCGGCGTTCATAAGCTGTGGGTCTTTCTTTGTTTGCGGAGCCTATTGAAATATTCCATCGTGCGCGCCGCTGTCCGTTCGACCATCGAAGGAATCAATAACGGCGATTCGCGCATCGCTTTGCGAAAAAAGAGCGCGGCCATGCCACCGACCACGATGTTTGGCAGCCAGAGTGCTGGGATCGGATGAAGAATACTCTTCTCCCCCAAAGCCTTGCCAAGGGACAGTAAGACGTAATAAATCATCAGCCAGAAAACGCAGATCATAAATCCCCATGAACGATTGGCCCGGGAAGTGCGCGGCAATAACGCTAAAGCGACCCCCAGTACGCTAAATACCAGCGGAGCAAAACCAAAGGCGATCCGTTGATGCAACTCCATGCGCTCGGCGATGGTTTTGACGCTCTGGTTGTTTTTCACTTCGATGGCGCTGAATAGGTCGACGAGTGACAATTCTTTGGGGCCGGTTTCTTTTTGTCGCACCGGACCGACGAGCTCGTCAAGATCAAATTTGAAATCATAGATATTGAACCGCGTCTGACTGAAGCCTGACCGATTGTTCTCGCGCTCATAAATCGAGCCATCAAACAACCGAAGCCCCAAGGTGTTGGTTGCTTCGTCCGTGGTGATCCGGGCAACTTTGCCGAGAATGATATCTTCCCGATTCTTATCCCGTTTGTCGACGATGAGGATGCCTTGCGCCGTGTTGCCGGGCGGTTTGATTTCCTCGACATAGATTAGAATCTTCGGGAAATCATCGTTAAAGACCTTTTCCTTGAGGGCGGTTCCGACGCGCGTCTTGGCGACGTTGTACAGCTCCTTTTTTAGCGCGGAGTTTGCCGCGGGCCGAGCGAAAAGCGTCAAGAACAAGGTGATGATTGCGACGACGATGGCCATGAGAAAAATCGGCCAATAAATTTGCGCCGGACTTATCCCGCTGGCCTTCATCGCCAACAGTTCTTGGTCGTTGGACAGCCGTCCGAGCCCAAGCAGGATTGCCAGCAAAAACGACATCGGCACGGTGAGCTCCAAAAACGTCGGTAGAATAAGTGAAAAAAGTTTGGCAGTCTGGAGCAGCGGGACGCCGCGCGTGACCACCAGTTCGATCAGTTTGAGGATCCGCGCGATCAACAAAATGACGGTAAAAGCAAACAGACCGAAAAAAAAAGGCGGTAAGACTTCAGAGATCAAGTAATAGGAAAGGGTTTTGCGCTTCACGGTTTGGGCATGTTAGCTGGTGGGGCTACCTTTGTAAAATCCCGTAGTCGTGGAAAGTCCGTCGATGTCACACAGCGATAACTTCATATTTGGGATCAACCCAGTTTTAGAGAAACTCAACGCTTCGGCACAAGAAATATTAGAGATTTTGGTTTCTGATGTTTACGAACGCCCAGCGTTACGCCAGATCGCTAAAACCGCCGCGCAATTCGGAGTGCACGTGGTGCCGGTGCATCCGAATGTGCTTGACCGCTTGGCCGGTGGGCAGCGTCACCAGGGGGTGGTTGCCAAGGTAGCGGAGTATTCGTACTTGTCGTTCGCCGATTTGTTGCAACAGGTTTCTACCGGTTCGGCGGCCCATTGGATCTTAATTTTAGATGGGCTAACGGACCCACGAAATTTTGGCGCGCTGTTAAGAACAGCGGAAGCGGTTGGCGTAAGGCATATTATTATACCCAAGGATCGCTCTGTAGGCGTCACGTCAATCGTGGTGAAAACATCGGCCGGTGCGGCGCACCATCTCAGCATTGCCAAGGTTACCAATGTGCGGCGCGCCATCGCAGCGCTCAAAGAAAACGGCTATTGGCTCGCCGGCCTGGATGGAGCGAGCCGGGAAAGCATCTACGAGCGGATTTATCCTGATCGTTTGGCGATTGTCTTAGGAAATGAGGGTAAAGGGGTGCGCCCGCTAATTCTCCGGGAATGTGATTTTCTGGTTT
>JAERMN010000345.1 GCA_016844625.1 Deltaproteobacteria bacterium | reverse complement strand
GACGATCAGCATGGTGTCGACCATGCGGCCTTCTTCCGCCGTCGGCATCCGTCCTTCGAGCATGAGATAAACCATCTGCGCGAAGGTGATCTTGCCGAGCAGTTCTTTATTCAAATCGTAACCGCGCACGAATATCTTGTCGAGCTCGGCGCGGCCCAGCGATGAAACCAGTTTGGGTGTGTCTGCCATAGTGCCTCCTTAGATTGCGTTTTGAGTTTCGAGAAAAAGGGGACAGGCAACTTTTTCTAGGACAAAAAAGTAGCCAGTCCCCTTTCAATCCAACCTTAACAACTTCGCGGCGTTTTCGCCCATGATTTGTCTTTTCGTTTCGGCGCTCAAATCTTTGCGGTTGAGAATCATGTCGGTGACGCCGGGAAAAGTCGCGTCCCAGTGCGGATAGTCGGAGGCGAAGACGACATGGTCGGCACCGATGGATTCGATCACCTCGCCCAAGCGGGTTTCGTCGGCTTCGAACGAGACGAAACATTGGCGGCGAAAATAGTCGCTCGGTTTCATTTTCAACCACGGCACTTGAAAGGGCAGGACTTCATAGTGCTCGTCCATGCGCCAAAGCCAGTAGGGCAGCCAGCCGGCGCCGGATTCGAGAAAGACGACTTGCATCTCCGGATGTCGTTCCAGCGTGCCTTTGCAGATCATCCCCAAGCTCGCGAGCATTTGTTCCAACGGATGCGAAATCGTGTGGGTAAAAAACCACTGGCCGGCAAAACGATCGGCGCCGGCGGTGGGGAGAAATGCGCCGGAGCCTTCGTGCACCAGCAACGGTACGCCGAGCTCGACGACGGCTTTGTAGAGCGGGTCATAGTAGGGATCGTCGATGTTGCGGCCTTTGACCGGATTCGGTCGAACGAAGATGCCTTTGAAGCCAAGCTCGTTGACCACGCGTTTGGCTTCGGCGATGGCGAGATTGACATCTTGCACAGGCACGACGCCTACGCCCATCAATCTTTTGCGATCTTCGCCGCAGTAGTCGTAGAGCCAATTATTGTAGGCGCGGCAGAGCGCCGCGGCGTAAGCCTCTTCGTGCACGGAAGCGAGATACAATCCCGCCGACGGAAACAACAGGCCGCGCTCGATGCGATCGCGGTCCATCGCTTGCAGGCGCTGCTTGGGATTGGTCGCCAGATGGCGCTGTTCGTTCACCGGCGAGCCGTCGTCTTTGATGCGGAACGGCGATTCATCGGGTCGGCGGTGATGGCGGTCATCTTCCAGGCGAAACAGCAGTTGGCCATTGGCGACTTTCTCGATTTTCGGCGCGCGGGCGTGAAAGGGCGCTTCCAGATATTTCTCGAACAAATCGTCGGCCTCGCGCACATGGCCGTCGACGTCGATGATCCTGATTGCGTTCTCCGACATGTTTATCTCCGTTCACGCAGGACTTCGTCGATGACGCTCGCGTCCACGACACGATCTAGCGGTAAGCCCGGTTTGCCCTGCTGATCGAGCACCGTCTTGATCGCCTCGGCCAGTGGGCGCGCGTCATCGATGATCAATTTGGCATAGATCGCGTGGGATTCCAGAGCCACGCCCTCGTCGAGACCGTAGAATTTCTGCAAGAAGGGCACGACCTCGGCTTTCTGCTGCTTGATCCAGCGCAGTGTTTCGAGCTGGACTCGCACTATTTTTTTTACCTGCTCGCGCTCCTGGAGGATTTTCTTGGTCGAGGTGCCGATACCGACGGTAGCCATATCGAGGACGTCCGAGGCGGTGCCGAGAAGATTGAAGCCCTGGCGTTTGGCGACGACGAAGAATGGCAGGGACAGGGGCGACCCGTCGATGGTGCCGGCGTGGAGCGCCGGAAAGCGCGTGTCCGACCCACCCATGTTGACGAAACGGACATCGCGCGGATCGACGCCGCCGCGGCGCAAGAGATGGCGCGCGACGAAATCATCGGCGGCGCCGATGGTGACCGCGATGGTCTTGCCTTTCAAGTCGGCGATCGTCTTGATCGATGGTCGAGTCACCAATGTATGAAACGACGAACGCAATGCCAAGCTGACGATGCGCACTGGCGCGCCGGAGATTGCGCCGCGGGAAATCGTGCTGGCGCCCCAGGCGTAATCGATCTCGCCGGCTTGGATCGCGCCGATGGTGAGCGGCGGGCGCATGGCGATAATTTCCGCGTCGATGCCGTGTTTGTGAAAAAAGCCGCGCTCCTTGGCCGCCCAGGTGTCGAGGAAGCCGATCGACTTGGAAGAGACCGCGATGCGGACTTTTTCCGGAGCGCGTTCGGCGCTGAAGCCTGCTTGCGCCGAGACGGCTAAGAAGAAAAGTGCAGTAAAAGAAAATTTCAGCGAATAGTCCATCTTTCCAGCTGTGTACCGAGGCAGCTGCAAGATAGCAAGGGATGCTTGCCACGACAATAAGTCCACGCTAGTGTCGCGGTACTATGAGCCATCGCATAGCTAGCGGGTCATGGGTTTTGCTTATCGCCGCCGCGCTGCTTTGTCCGCTGAGTCCGAAGCCGCTGCACGGCGCCGACAAATTGCGCGTGAGTAACTGCTACATCGGCGGCGGCATTTTGCCGCTGTGGATGGCCAAGGATGCCGGTCTGTACGCGCGGGAAGGTTTGGACGTCGAGCAGATCTGGGTTCAAGGCAATCCGGCGGTTGCGTCTCTGGTCGCCGGCGAGATCGATTTGCTCTACTGCATTCCTCACAACGTGATCGGCGCTATCGCCGGCGGCGCCGACTTGCAGTTCATTGCCAGCATCTACAATCGCATGCAGTACCGCATTGTCGCGGCGCCGGGCATCGACAAGGTGGAACAGCTCAGAGGTAAGCTCCTCGGCATCGCGCGCATTCACGATGTCTCGCATTTTTATGTTCGTCTGGCGCTCAAGAAATTGGGCATGAACGCCGATCAGGATGTCCGCGTCATTTCTACCGGCGGCCAAGCCGATCGCACTCTGGCGCTGAAGAATGGCCGCGTCGCCGCGACGATTCTCAATCCTGCCTTTGCGATGTCTTTGGAAAAAGATGGTTTCAAAACGATTCTCGACATCGAGACGCTGAATTTCCCGGTGGTGGGCAACATGACGGGGGCGCGGCGCGCCTTTCTCAAAGAAAAACGGCCGCTGGCGGTAAAGTTTGTCCGTGCGTTGGTGGGGAGCATGAAGAAAATTCAGGAAGACCCGGAGTTGAGCAAGAAAATTCTCGCGCGCAATCTGCGCCTGCAAGACAAAGCGATCATTGACGAAAACTACCGTTTCAATTCGGGAAAGTTTCTCGAACCATTTCCAACCTTGCCGCTGGACGGTCTGCGGTACGCGATCGATTCGCTGGTGCCGACGGTACCAGCGGCGAAGTCTTTGAAAGCCGAAGCGCTGATCGATCCGAGCATCCTCGCGGAAGTGGCGAAATGAATTAAAAAGGTAAAATTAAAAAGGCAAAAGAAAAAGAAAAATGGCCAGCGGATTCATTTCATTATATAGGAGGCGCTCATGATTCAATATACTCCCAAGCTCACTTTCGGTCCCGAAGTCGCCGATTGGCAGGAGCGGCTCAACCCCGAGCGCATGCGCAATCAGCGCGTGGCGCGGGCGCAGGCGATCATGAAAAAGCACGGCATCGCCACGCTGCTGGAGGCCAATCACCATAACATTCGCTATCTCACCGCGCTCAAGGGTTTTGCCTATCCGATGTGCCGCTACGTGTTGTTTTTCGCCGAGCATGATCCGGTTATGTACGAGCATGACGGTTACTATCATCAGATGCCCGACCAGTGTCCGTGGATCAAAGAGTGGCGTCCGGCGCGCTCGTGGCTGACCGGCTCGCCCGGGCCGGAGGCTTGTGCCGTGGAGGCCAAGGCATTTGCCGGCGAAATTAAAGCCGAATTGGAAAAGCGCGGTCTGCTCGGCGAGAAGTTGGCCCTCGGCAGCTTCGACGGCACCGCGCGGGAGGCGTTACTCAACGCCGGCGTGAAGAACCTCGTCGACGCGCGCAATCTCATGCTCGAAGCGCGCATGGTGAAGAACCAAGATGAAATCAGTTGTCTCAAAACCTGCGCGGCGATGGTCGATGGCGTGTGGTTTCGCATCTGGGAAGGCCTGAAACCCGGCATGCGGGATACCGACTTGATGACCCTTGGTTCGACGGCGGGTTATGAGATCGGCTTGGAGTCCGCCGTGCCGGGCGGGTGGCGCACCGGCCCGACGACGTTCGACCGCGGCCCGCACGCGACCAGCCGGGTGATTCAGTTCGGCGACATGGTGTACGGTTCTTACTGCGGCGCGACCTACATGGGTTACGGCAGCTGCACCTATCGGACATTTATCGTCGGCAGAAAGCCGACGGCGAAAGAGCAGGACTGGTACAAGTCAGTGCGCGACCGACTCGACGCGGTGATCTCGGAGATCAAACCGGGCAAGACGACGGCGGATGCGGCCAAACATTTTCCGCCGGCGACCAAGTGGGGTTACAAAAGCGAAGTGGAAATCCTCGCCAGCGAGATCGGCCAC
>JAERMN010000344.1 GCA_016844625.1 Deltaproteobacteria bacterium | reverse complement strand
CTCTGAATTCCTTCTCAGTATCTACCTTTGTGTAACCGAGCGTCTCAAAATCGGCGCCGCCGGTGTGTGGATCGATAGCATAAATCAGCTGCCCTTTCACCGCCTCCGAACCCTTGGCCAGCCAGATCGTCGACTTCCCTTTCCAACTGCCGATTTCGACGATCACACCTAAACGGGCGCCACGCTTAGCTAGGCGAAATAGATAGGGGCCTTCGCGCCGACCGAGAAAGCCTTCGACTCGGTCGCTGAGAGCGTGAATTCTATCGATGCTGTCCACCGGCCGCGAAGCCTCTTCACAAGGGTCTGATCCTTGCGCAAAATTCACTCACGCTGCCATGTCGCGCCCCGCCCGTCATTTCTTCCCGCCGCCCGAGCGCTGGTCGGGGCCGCTATCGGCGTAACCTGGCTCAATCAGGGAATCGATAAAATAACGCCCGCCGTGGGCGACGATCTCGGCGCCGCGTTTGAGCGCCTCTGCCAGATCTTCAGCCGTCGACACCGGCGCTTCGCTGTCGAAACCTTGGGCCCGCGCCATCGAAACTAAATCCACGCGGGGATTGTCGATCTGCTGGCCGATCCAGCGATTTTGCGCCGGACGGCTGCGCATCTGCGCGACTCGCTCCTGATGCATCTCGTCATTGAAATAAGAACGGTTATCGGCGACCACGATCATCACGGGAATATCGAAATGTGACGCGGTCCAGAGCGCATTGACGCCCATCAGATAATCGCCGTCACCGAGCACGCCGATGGTTAGCCGGCCGCTGTCTTTGAGCGCTAACGCCGCGCCGATCGTGTGTCCCGGCCCGGTGCCGACCGCGCCGCCGCCGTCGTTGCCGATGAAAGACAACGGGCCATTGAACTCAAAGGCTTCGCCCGGCCAACCGATCGGCAGCCGCGAGAACGTCACCGCTTTGTTCTTAGCAAACTCTCGCACTGTCATAGCCATGTCCCACTGGGTCATCCGCTGGCCGCCTCTGGCTGAAGCCGCCTTTAATGACCCGTTATTCCAATGGCCAAGCTGTTTCATTGCCGGCCGCGTCCTTAATTTGCCAACCTTCTTAACACCGATCTCGTCGAGTAATTGAGCGACCAATTGATCGGGCTCAGCGAGGATTGGAATGTCGACAGCGGCGAGCGCCTGATGGTCCATGCTCCAACCGTTGGTGCGATAATTATCGACGGAACAGTGAATGATTGTTTTATCGGCCGGCTTCTGGGTTTGCGCCTCGCCAAGGGCCAAACGCAAAACACCGGCGAGATCCAACCAATCCAGGCTGATAATCAAATCCGCTTTCTCGATCAGCGCCGTGGCAGCTTTGTTCGGCCGCACGCAGGGCGGCGCAATGTGCAACGCATGGGTGGTTGGAAAAGACGCTGGATCGTTACTGCTGGTCAACACGGCGGCGCCAATCGCTTCGGCGAAACGCACGCGCCGTTCCCAGTCCGCCTGCTTGCGCGAAACGCGGCCCATGAGAATGAGTGGAAACTTGGCTTTGCCGATCGCATTGACGACTTTCGCCAACGATTCGGATTGCACGGCTGGAGTCGGCGCGGGCGCGAAACGCGCCGCATCCGGAATCGAAATCTCCTCGGTGAGCGCCGCTTCCTGCAGACCGGCATCGAGACAAATATAGACCGGGCCGTAGGGCGCCGTGCGGCTAATTTGATTAGCCCGTAACACAGACTCCACGGCTGCTTGCGGCGACGCCGGCTGATCGTCCCACTTAGTGTAATTGCGGATCATCGACGCCTGATCCTTCGCCGTGTGAATCCAATCGATCCACGGCCGGCGCCGGTGCGCGTCCACCGGACCGTTGGCGCCGAAAATAATCATCGGCGTGCGATCGCACCAAGCATTGAAGATCGGCATGGTCGCGTGCATCAGGCCGACGTTGGCGTGTAACGCCACCGCCATCGGCGTCTCTGTCACTTTGCCGTAACCATCGGCGATCGAGACAGCGTGCTCTTCATGCAAACAGATCACCATTTGCGGATTGTCGTTGCCGAGATAGTTGACAATGCTGTCATGGAAGCCGCGATAGCTGGCGCCCGGCACCAGCGCGATATACTTAAGATCGAGCCGGCGCGTCACTTCGGCGACCACGTCGCTGCCCCACTTCATTTGCGGTTTGCCGAGATTCTGCGGTCGGTCAATCGCCGACCTTTTCGCGTGCTGACTACTCATCTTAAGCGCATTCTTGGAAGTTTTCATTTTCACTATGCCTCTTTCTCGTCCGGACGGTTGTCGCAAAAAGCAAAGCCGCTCTGCATCTCCATCCATTGCAAAGAGCGGCTCTACCTGTGTTGGCGAATTCCGCTATGTCGTTGGTCGATGAATTATCCCGATTAACTATCCAAATTACGCCCGGCTTTTGACGCCAGAGCGATAGCGAAAACCAAACCTCACTCCGACTTCGACTTAGCCTTCTGCTTGTCGTGTTTCTGTCGGGCGATTCGTTTGCTTTGCACGTCCTGCGCATGCTCGATGCGGCCCTTTTCGCCTTTGGCCATTTTGCCATCCGACAGCGCCTTGTCTTCCATCTTTTGTACATGCTCCTGGCCTTTCTCGAGACGCGCCGCTTCCTTCTGATTAAGCTGGCCCTTTTCAACGCCCTTATCAATGCGCGCGTCTTGGTTCTGCTGACGCTTGTCGATGCGCGGCGTCGACTGCGCCAAGGTGAATCCAGGCAAAAGCATTGCGGCTATCGCCACGGCAGTAATTATAGATCGGTTCACGAGTTCTCTCCTTTTGAAATAATTTTTGTTTGTATAGCCGAAGACACAAGGAATGTCCAATAACGAAATCGTGATAGTTCAACGTTTGTCAGCACCCAAGTGGTTAAAAATTTCCGGCAGCGAATACAAAAGGATGCGAAAATTGCCCTGATCGGCGACCGCAACATACTTCTCCCCGCGATCAATCGCGATACCGTCGGCGGACTCGAAATCACCGACGAAGCCCATTAGGAAATTCGGCTTCTCACTCGTCAAATCAAACACCGCGATCCGGTTGTTCTGCACATCGACGGCGAAAAGATAATCGCGCACGACCGCAAGTCCTTCTGCTTTGCCGCCAAAAACGTCAGCGCCAAAGGCAACCGCGGCGCCGGCCAATTGCCCGCTTCTACGGTCGAAAACTTGGATTTCGCCATTGCCCTCGCTCGACACATAGAGTTTGTCCTGATAGAGCGCCAGTGATTCTGGTTCCTTGAGCGCGGGCCTGCCATTGACGGAATCCAGCTCCTGAAGATTGAAATTGGCGTCGAGCCTGCCGTCGGACAGGATACGATAGATTCGGCTCATACCCTTATCTGAAATAAAAATCCCGCCGTCGTCATCCAAAGCGATCCCCTGGACGCTGTTATATTCATTCCTTTTCGTAGGGCGCCATAGGCCATCCGAGCAGCGCGGCGCCTCTTTGGCGCACAAGCGCAGAGGTATCACTTTTTCAGGCAGCACTTTGCCGGTGGTGTCGAAAACGTGAATGCGCTGATTGCCCTGATCGATCACGTAAATCAAGCCGCCACGATCGACCGCGATCCCTTGCACTTGGTGGTAGACCTTAAAACTCCCGAGAGATGCGGCAAGGCTGTGGCCGAATTCCCCTGCGGCCGATCCCTCGCGGCCAACGATCTGTACCGTCTGAGTCGCATCCCGGAAGCTCAATATCTTAAAACGCGCGTTGTCAGTGTCCCCTGCTAGCAGACGGCCGTCGAGTGTAAAGGCGACCGCGTCCGGCGCGTCAAATTGATCAAAGCCGCTGCCTTTAGCGCCACCGAAGGTTCGCAACGGTTGGAGCCGCCGTTCATCCGGGCGCAACAACACGGACTTTTCGATTCCCCGCGCGTAGAGACTCATGGCAATGGGCGACAGGCGCATATCCGGTCTCAACGCATCCGCGATGCGCTTAATGTCACGCGCATGCATCGCGCGATTGGTGAGCGGCTGAATCTCCAGGGCCAAGAATCCGGTCTCAATTTTTTTCCCCGTTAAACCGACAAAGTTCCCGGCTAACAGGCTGACCAAAAATTCCGCTCTACCCTGGCGCTCAAAAGTAACGCTGTGTTTGGCGTACTCCGCCGTTAGCTGAATATTTTTGAAATCCCGTGCGGCAGGCACGGGCAAACCGTTGCGTAAAGCTGGATTGTCCAGCCGCCCATTGCCAACCGCCAGCACCGCACCAGCGGGGAGCGCCGCGGAATGAACCAAGCCCGCTGCTCGGCCATCGTTAGCCGAATCACCGGCGTAGAATTCAACGCGCGCTTGTCCGTCAAAGCCGTCTTTGACGCGGTAAAACATGCGCCGCTCGAAAAGATACAGGTCAGCGCTGTCGAAGAACGTTTCGCGGTAGCGTCGTTCTCCCGCCGCAACCACCCGGTAGTCTAATATCTCTTTGCGCTCGATGAGCTTGGCAAATCTAAATTCCTCGTTGGCGAAATAAAGCGCGACGCCGCTCTGTTGAGCCAAGCCGACGCTC
>JAERMN010000343.1 GCA_016844625.1 Deltaproteobacteria bacterium | reverse complement strand
GCTGTAGCTAACTGGACTTCGATACCAGGATTGAAAATATTCTTGAGAAACACCACCGCCGCTGCCAACCCGACGACTATCAATAACCAAATGACGATCTTGCCGAGAGAGCGAGCATTTCGCGGCGATTTAGGGCCTAGCGACGACCGGTCGATTCTCAGAGATGATAGATCCGCGTCTTTGGTTGCCATAATCTACTAGATTCAGACTACGGTTAAATTCCGGTTTTTCAAGACAGCGACGAAATGTTAACTTCGCACAAACATGGCTCAAACAATATCGTGGAATCCTGAGAGTTACGCCAAAAATGCGCGCTTTGTCGCCGATCTCGGCGAGCCGCTGTTGCAGCTGCTCGATCCCAAACCGCTAGAAATAATCCTCGATCTTGGCTGTGGCGACGGCGCGCTAACCGAGAAGATCGTTGCCGCGGGATGCATCGTATACGGCTGCGATTCAAGCTTGGCGCAAATCCAAGCGGCGCGCCGACGTGGCATTAACACTTTCGTCACGGACGGCCAGCAGCTTGCACTGAGACCCCGCTTCGATGCAGTTTTCACCAATGCCGCGCTACACTGGATGAAACATGCGGAGAAAGTTATCGAAGGAGTAGCGACCGCACTCAAATCGCAAGGTCGCTTTGTCGGCGAATTTGGCGGCCGAGGAAACGTCGAGACCATACGTCAAGCGTTACATGCAAGCCTGCGCAAGCGCGGTATCGACCCTTGGAGCGTCGATCCCTGGTACTACGCCGCGCCGGCTGAATATACCGAAATATTGAAACGACATGGCTTCACCGTCGACACCATCGAACTGATCCCACGGCCGACAAAATTACCGGGAGACATTCGCGGCTGGCTCGACGTGTTCGCTCAGCCGTTCATAAAAGCCGTAACAGAAGTATCTCGTGAAATATTCTTAGCTGAAATACGAAATGAACTTGAGAGCGTTTTGCGGCAACCCGACGGCACCTGGATCGCGGACTACGTTCGCCTCAGATTCAAAGCGATCAAGAATGAACCCGGATTGCGCAGTTGAAACTGACACGAAGAGCGAGGCGCGGGCCTTCCGTTGCCAAGGCAATGGAGTTCTACCTCTAAGCGGCCCGCGACCATGGGTGCAATCCGTGGATTCATCAAGCGCTATGGGACGGCTGGCTGAGCAGTAAAAACGACTTTAAAACATTACAGTTGGGTGCCTTCGCGACTCCCGGCTCGCACCTCGCTCAACCAGGGTTTTGAATTCAACTGGGGAATTCCGCTTAAAGCATGCGAGAATGACGGACGTCGGAAAGGAACTTAGTTTAACGCAGCAAGCTGCGGGGAATCTGACCCTTAGAGTTAGAGATTGAAAGGAATTCGCTTAACCCAGCGAGGTGCGGCGAATAGAACCACGGTAATTGAAACTTTTTTACGGTTTAAAGCCGCCGTACACGACCATGTTGGTAAATTTCCAAAAACAGTCGACATCCTGGAAACCCGCTTCTCGAAGCCAACCCAGCTCTTCTTCGAGATGACCGTTGTTGTGCGGCCCATGATAAGTGCTTGGCGACGCTGCTTTGGCTTCGGCGAGATTGGTTTTTCCGCCGCTCGCCTGTCTGATCATGCGGTCGAGATATCCGTCTCTAGCTGAGCGATATCGTTCCGTTAAACTCTTAGTCGCTGCCCGAACGTTGTCGCCGTTGATGAAACAGCCGCCGGCCCGGACCAAATCGTAAACTTCTTTGAAGATGTAACGGCGCCGTTGATTTTCCGTGAAATGATGCAGCGCCCGCGTCGAAATCACCGCGTCGAAAGTGCCGTCCACCGACTTGAGCCAGTCCGGCGTTTCAAGCGATCCTTGAACAAATCTGATGCGATCCTTGAGGCCGGCGTTTTTATCGGCGCCGAGCTGCAACATCGCTGCCGATGCGTCCAAACAAACCGCCGTCGCGTTGGGCCGATCGTGCAATACGCCTGACGCCAACGCGCCGTAGCCCGCGCCGATATCTAAGACGCGAATCGGTGCCTCGATCGGGTGGGGAATCATGCGCAGCACCATCGCGACCTGCGCATCGCGAATCGGCGCCTGCCAACTCGTCTTGGTAGCCCAGTCTTCGATGAATTTCTTATCGCCCCAGGTCGCTTGCAGCGATGTCGCCGCGGTCGATCGGTCCGAATTCGTGTCGGCCATTTCACCTCCAGATATCTCTAGCCCGGATTATTCATGCTACGAGGAAACCTGATGAAACTCTGTTGAGCGAGGTGTGACCCTGTATCCTCGCGGACGCTCGGAATTTCAAATTGCAAATTTCAGATTGCATATCTGGAATTTGAGATTTGCGATTTGCAATCCCGAAGGGCATGCCTTCGTTCCGGAAGGGTTGCACCTCGATCGCTGTTTCATCGCGAACAATCCGGGCTAGCCACACCTTCTTGCCAAGCCGTCGTCGCGACCGGCTTCGCCAGCAACCAACACTGCCATCACTTGCGCGTCAAATCCCTCAGCAATTTCTGCCAGCGCTGTTCGGCCTTTTCATACTGCCCAAGCGTATAGCCTTTTTCCGGATACCAGCGTTTGAAGCCGTAGTTCCTGGTCGACGTCGCAAAACGGAACTTCTCTTCAAAAATCTTCTGCCCTTCAGGGCTCAGCAGAAAATCGATGAACAAGAGCGCGGCATGCGGGCTATTAGCAGCCGCTGGCAGGGCGACGCCGCCGGCGTTGGTCGGATTCAAATCCAACGGCAGCCATTCCGTCGGCGCGCCCTTGGGTTTGGCCGCTAGGACGTGGTTGCGAAAGATCGAAATCGACATCGGCATCTCGCCGGCCGCCATCAATTCGTGGATGGCGCCGCCCGAGATCATGTGCATCTTGATATCCAGGCTGCGGAGCTGCGTGACGTATTCTTCGCCCTTGGCTTTGATCATCGCGCCGATGAAACGGACTCCAGTGGTATCGCCGCTGACGCCGATCTTGCCCTTGTTCTCCGGTTTGGCGAGATCGGCAAAACTTTTTGGCACTTCGTTAGCGCGAATCATGTTGCGATTGTAACCCAGACCGACAATCGATTCCCGATCCGTGGTCCAGAGCACGCGCCCCCCGTCCACTTCTTCTTTGGCGTCTTCAGGAAAATTTACCAAGTGTGGCGAAGAGTAGGGCTGCAGCAGTTTACTATCGCGCATCATCATCAAGGTCGACGGCGTAGTTTCGACTAGATCGGCGAGATTGCGCCGCGCCTGCGCTTCGGACAGTAGCCGGCGCGTCAGATCGTTCGGGCCGGCGCGGTAGGTTTCAACTTTGATGCCCGGATATTTCGCTTCGAAGACGTTGGCGATGTCGCGATGGGCGGTGAGACTCGTGTACCACACCATCTTGCTCTCTTTTTTTGCCCCGGCCTTGAGCATCTCCTCGCGATCTGTGCCGCGATAGTTGGCGAGATCGGCGATGGACTTAGTTTGAGCAACGGCCGAATTCAGCGTTGCAAACACGAAAACGATGGCCAGAAATAATTTTCCCATCGTCGTCATTCCCTTCTGATCATTCTTCCAACGCTCCAGTACTCCAATTCCCCGCTACTCCAATACTCCGTCCTGCCGATGCGCCGCGATCGTCGCTTCGTCGTAACCGACCACTTCGCGGAGCACGGTTTCGGTATCGCGGCCGAGCACGGGAAACTCCCAGCGGCGCGTCAATTTCGCATTGGTGAAATGCAATGGAAAATTTGGCAGCACCACTCGACCCAAGCGCGAATTGTCGACGCCGACGATAAAGCCGCGCTCTTTGAGCTGCGGATCGTTGACCAAATCCTCGCCGGTTTGCACGACGCCGGCGGGAACGCCGGCGTTTTGCAACTCGTCCCGAACTGCGAAGGTGTTCCTAGTTTTGGTCCAATCAGAAATGATCGCGTCCAACGCCTCGCGATTTTGCAGGCGCTCGGCATTGGTCGCGAATCGCGGATTCCCGGGGAGACCCGTGCCGATGATATTCGCCAGCGCGGCCCATTGTTTTTCATTTTCCGCACTGACCACGCACCAGCGGTCATCGCCCTTGCACGGATAACAGCCGTGCGGTGCGATCGACAAAGAGAGGTTGCCGGTGGGCTCAGGGTTTATGCCGCTCGACGCCGCTTCCATTAGGTTCGCGCCGATCATGAACGCCGTCGCTTCGGACTGCGCCAAGTCGATAAACGCGCCCTGCTTCTGGCGGTCGCGATAGAGCACGCCGGAGATGATAATGATCGCACACAGCACGCCGGAAACGTAATCGGGAAACACCGCCTGCGAGCCGACCGGCGGATTGGTGTTGCCCGGATGATTCCACATGTAAGTGAGACCGGTAAACGACGTGATATTCACGCCGACAGTCGAGAACGCAGGTTGACGATATCCGGTTTGACCTTGCACAGCTGATGGTAAGCCAAGCCGATGCGCTCGACCACATCGACGCTGTAATTATCAAGCACCGCATCGGCCTTGGCGACCAGATCGTGCAACACGCCTTGGCCTTTGGGATGTTTCAAGTTGACCGTGAATGAGCGCTTGTTGCGATTGAACTCCAAAAAGCGCGGCGACAAGTTGGGATCCTCACCGGTGCCGAAAAAGCGGAACGGGTCCATGCCGCCTTTGCTCGACTCGATTTTGATCACATCCGCGCCCAGTTCAGCCAAGATCGTTGTCCCGTAAGGTCCGGCAAGCACATGATCGAAGCTGACGATGCGCATGCCGTCGAGCGGCCCGTTGCCGGCGCCCCAATCCCCCTCGATTGCCAACTGTTTAGCATCGGCACGCTGCCCACCGCCGGGCGCGCGCCGTCGATCACGAACGGCATCGCCGGCTGTTTGGTGGTGCCGAAACCGGCGTGCTCCGCCGGCGCCATGAAGCCGCGCCCTTGCACATGCTCGTCGTTGGCGAAGCCCATGGGCGTATTTACCGGCACGCAGGGAATGCCTTTTTCTTGCAGCAGCTCGGTGATCTCGGCCATCGTGAATTTGCTTAGATAAGCCTCGACGGCGGGATTGAGCTCATCCGCGTGTTCGCGCCGATAAACATTGTTGAGCCAGTCCGCTTTGTCGAAGACGGGCGGATGATCTTTCCAGATAGTTAAGAATAATTTCCAGTGCTGCCGGGTCACGTAGAGATAAACGAAACCGTCCTTGCACGGAAAAATCTTCGCCGGCGCCACCGAGCCATGCTGGCTGCCGGCGCGTTTGGCGATCTGTTTTTCATTGGCCCAGAGACGAACGATATGCTCCTGGGTCGCCAGGGCTTCCTGCATTGACGAGTCGACGTGATCGCCTACTCCGCTACGCTCGCGACGGTACAGCGCCGCCAGCAAGCCCGCGGTAGCGAACAAACTAGCAAAGTAATAGGCCTGAGTTTCTGGCGGTTTGCACGGCGGTAATAAGGGATCACCGGAGATATAGAGAAAGCCGCTCTCCGCCAGCGCGACGAGATCGTTGCACAGGAGATTTTTCTTCGGCCCAGTCTGGCCAAAGCCGGTGATCGATGCCATGACGATGCCAGGATTGACCGCCGACAAATCTTTGAAGCCCAGTCCTTTGCGGTCCAACTCGCCAGGCTGGAAACTTTCCAGCACCACGTCGGCAGTTTCAACTAACCTGCAAAACGCCGCGCGGTCGGCTTCCTTATCGAGATCCAAAACTTTGCTGGCTTTGCCGGCGTTCAGATGCGCGAACGTCGTGCTCAGCTTGGCGCCGTTGACCGAAGTGATGAAGGGCGCCAAGTTGCGCACCGGATCGCCGCCGGGCGGTTCGATCTTGATCACTTCCATGCCCAGATCGGCAAGCATGCGGCCAGCCAATTGGCCGCTCAAGCCGGTCAAATCCAACGCTCGAAATCCTTTAAGAAATCCTGCGCTCATAGACCTTTTGTGCTTTCTAAGATTTAATTACGATTTCAACAACCTTGATCTAGCCAAGACACCAAGTGCCGCAGTATAAAAAATCCGAAATCCGAATATCTAAATCCGAAACAAACTCAGAGGCAAATAAATCTCAAATCCGGAAAATCCAAAACACCGAATCCGAATGAAGCTTGTTTGGGATTTTGCATGTTTTGGTCATTCGAATTTGTTTCGAACTTCGGTCCGCGGGGCCTCTTTCGTGCTTCGAATTTTCATTTCACGCCCCCACGTAAAGGCTGCGCATGTCGTTCAAAATCTGCGACGCCTCGGTAACCATGCGTTCGACGATCTCCTTGGCTGGCACATTGTTCCGCTCCTCGCTTAACATTCCAGCAACCTGTCCGCCAGGGACATGCAATAGCTCGACGCGATTCGCCACTTCGGCCGCGCGCCGCACTTCGTCCATTGCGTTGCCCTGGTAGGGCGTCGGCATGGCATCGAGTCCCGAGCCCATCCATGCTTTGATGACATCGCTGCGATAATGGCGCGCAAAGTGGCCGCTGGTGTAAGCCGTACGCACGAAGTCTTCCGAAGTTCCGTTATAAATTTGCTTTTTATAAACCGGATTGATCCCGCCCTCTCGCGTCACTAAAAACGTCGTGCCGCACCAAACGCCGACGGCGCCTAGAGCCAATGCCGCCGCCACGCCACGGCCGTCGGAGATACCGCCAGCGGCAACCACGGGCTTCGGTCTTACCGCATCGACGATCTGCGGGATAAGCGGAAAATTTCCAATCGTACCGGTGTGCCCGCCCGCTTCATAACCTTGGGCGATAATGACGTCGACGCCCTTGCGCGCATGGCTAAGCGCGTGCTTCACGGCGCCGGCCAGCGCCATAACTTTGATGCCGCGCGCATGAGCGAGCGGAACGACCTCGGCGGTATCGCCGAGACCGATGATCAAGATGGGCACGTTCTCTTCCAAAATAACTTTTAACTGCTCGCGCGTCGCCGCGGGCGTTTTCACCCAACTCTTGCGGTCGGGCGGCTGCGGCGTCAAGCCGAGTCTTGGAATCAGCTCGTCGTTGAACTTGGCGTGCTTGGGATATTTTTCTTCGATCTCTTTCTTCACTTCGTCCGGGTCGGCAATCCTGACATCTTCCATCTTCGGCAATGTGATATCGACACCGAAGGGCTTGTCCGTCAGTTGCCGAACCGCACGGATCCGTTCGCGGATCACTTCCGGGCGTATCGAACTGCCACCGATACAGCCCAGACCACCTGCGTTCGACACCGCCGCAACCAGCGCCGGCGGGGTCGTCAAACCTTCTTTGTCCCAGCCCATGCCGGCTTGGAGGATGGGATATTTGATATTGAGCAAATCACATAATGGCGTGTGTAGATTCATATTAACTCCTGTTCAAAGTCGAGACCCTTCGTTACACTCAGAGTGACAACGCCTATAAACATCCGCCGTCTGAATTGATGTCATTGTGAGCAACGCGAAGAATCTCGCATTTT
>JAERMN010000342.1 GCA_016844625.1 Deltaproteobacteria bacterium | reverse complement strand
GCTGCGGGCACCGGCCCGGCCGACCAACTCGTGTTGCCCGCGCCGTTCGCGACGCCGTCGGTTCGAAACGCTTCAAAAGTGATCGGCTGGCCTCAAGGCACAATGCCCAAAGCTGCGCCGGGCTTCGAGGTCAGCTTGTTCGCCGACAATCTGGACAACCCGCGTCAAGCGTATGTTCTACCGAACCAAGACATCCTCGTGGTGGAATCCGTTCGCGAGTGGCCCGGCCGTGCCGATCGGCCCGAGAAATCGGCCAACCGCATCACGCTTTTCCGCGACACCAACAACGACGGCAAGCCCGACTTGCGTGAAACCGGACTGAATATGCCCGACGGGATGCTGGTCCTTGGCAATTGGTTCTATGTGGGCAACACCGACGGCGTCGTGCGCTATCCCTATCGCGCTGGACAGACGAAGATCGACGGCAAAGGCGAAAAGATTCTCGATCTGCCGGTCGGCGGCCACCACACGCGCAATCTCATCGCCGATCCGGGCGGAAAGAAAATTTACGTCGCGGTCGGCTCCGCGACCAACATTGACGAGGACAATGGTTGGGAGAAAGATCAACGGCGCGCCGGAATTCTTGAGATGAACCCCGACGGCAGCGGCGTGCGCATATTTGCCAACGGGCTGCGCAATCCGGTGGGCATGGACTGGGAACCGAAAACGAAAACTCTCTGGACCGTAGTGAATGAGCGGGACTTGCTCGGTGACGATCTCGTGCCGGACTATCTCACCAGTGTCAAGGAAGGCCAGATCGAAGACCCGCGCAAGAAAGGCCAACGCCCCGATCTCGTCGCCAAAGCGATCAAACCCGACTACGCCCTCGGCTCCCACACGGCGGCTCTTGGTTTGGCGTTCTACCATGGCAAATCGTTTCCCGAGCGCTACCAGGGCGGCGCGTTCATCGGCATGCACGGTTCGTGGAACCGCTCCAAGATGGTCGGCTACAAAGTCGCATTCGTTCCGTTCGCCAGCGGCAAACCCGCCGGACCGATCGAAGATATACTCACCGGCTTCATCGCCGACGAGAGCAAGTCCGAAGCCTACGGCCGGCCGGTCGGCGTCACCGTCGCGCCCGACGGCGCGCTGCTCGTCGCCGACGATAGCGGCGGCAAAGTCTGGCGCGTCAGTGCGAAAAAGTAAGAATCGGATAATCGCCGCAAAGAACGCAAAAAAGAAATGGGATTAGTAGGGGGCATATGGCGACACGCCCGCGTTCAAAGCGAAGAGCAGACGGGAGCTTGTAACACGAATTATTCGGCGTGACAGAATTGCCAGCGGCTCGGAACAACCCGCGCCAATGCGCAAAGGGTGCCAAGGAGAACGTTTCTTTACCTTGCGTACTTTGCGTTCTTTGCGGCTAACTCTCCGAATCTAAATCTTCTTTTTACGTGACCCTTGCGCTCTTTGCGGCTAAATCCTGCCGACTTCGATCAATTGCCCGGAGACGTAATCGGAATCGCTCGTCGCAAAAAACAGATACGCCGGCGCGATCGCTTCGGGCGGCACGAACTCCCGGCCGCGTCGCGCGATGCCCAACTGTTCGCGGCGAAATTTTGTTAATTCCGCAGTCATGCGCGTGTCGGCGACCGGCGAGATACAGTTGACCTGAATGTTGTAAGCTTTCAGTTCGTTCGCCGCGTTCTTGGTAAAAGCAATAATGCCGCCCTTGGCCGCCGCGTAATCGGCGACGCCAAACGACCCGCGCAACGCCGACGGCGCGGCGATGTTGATGATCTTCCCCTTCCGCTGCTGCTTCATCACAGGAATCACCGCCTGCGTGCAGTTGAACGTGCCTTTCAAATGCACGCCGAGAGTTTCATCCCAGCGTTCTTCGGAGATTTTTTCCAGCGGCCCCAAGCGTAGGATACCGGCGTTATTCACCAGCACGTCGATACGTCCCCATTTTGCCAATACTGCCTGCACGACTCTATCGAAGTCGCCGCGCCGCGCCACATCGGCGAGCATCGCGATACATTCACCGCCTGCCGCGCCAATCTCCGCCTCAACCTTTATGAGCGCGTCCCGATCCCGGCCCGCGTTGACAGCCACGCGTGCCCCTTCGCGCGCAAACACCAGCGCCACGGCCCGGCCAATGCCGCGGCTGGCGCCGGTGAGAATCGCCACTTGTCCGTCGAGTCTACCCATGAAAACATCTCACAATCCCCAGCCTACCGCCGAAGTTAAACCACAACCGCGCGATTGCGCAACCGCCACGAGTTTGGTACGAGTCCGCAATCGTCTACTTGGCGGTGATGCCATGGGAAATAGCTTTTCGCTAGCGACGCTTGTCATTATTGCCGCCCTTTACATCACGCCGGCCGCGGCGCAGATGAAAGTGCGCGTGAACTGGTCGGCCATCGCCGCCGGACAGAGCGGCATTTGGATCGCCAACGACGAAGGCATTTTCAAGAGGAACGGCCTCGACGTCGAGCTGCTGCACATTCCATCGAGCTCGCGCATCATTCAAACCATGCTCGCCGGCGAAATCGCGATCTCCTATGTCGACGGGCGCAACGCCATTCAATAAAGGACTCCACTTCGCGGCCGGGGTATTGACCCCCGGCCTTGACCAAAGGGGATGCTCGCCCCCTTTGGATTTCCCATTTAATGGTTCCACGCTGCAAGCAGCGTGGTTAACGATAAATCAAATCTCACCGGCTCCGACGTGGCGCTGATCGCCGGCGTGACCAATCGGTTCGTTTTCTCTTTCATGGCGCGCCCCGAGATCAAGCGCGTGAGCGACTTGAAAGGCAAACGCATCGGCGTCACCCGCGTCGGCTCATCGACCCACACCGTCGCCCTCTACGCGCTCAATCAGGCCGGACTCAAGCCGGGCGATTACGAAATTCTTCCCCTGGCCGAGGTGCCGAATATCCTCGTCGCTTTAATGGCCGGCAGGATCGACGCCGGCCCGCTGTCGTCGCCGACGACCATTCGCGCGCGCAGAGCAGGCATGGTCGAGCTGGCCGCGTTGGCAAAGGACGGACCCGAGTACGTCTCGGTCGCCGTCGGCGCCACTCGCGCCTATATCAGAGCGAATGAGGAAATCACGCGGCGATTTTCACGCTCCTACGCCGAAGCGGTGCATCTCTTCAAGACCAACAGGTCAATCGCCATGAAGGCGTTGCAGAAATACACCCGCGTCACCGACCAGGAAATCCTCGACGAAACTCACAAGGAATACCGCGACTATATAGAATCGGTTCCCTACGTAAGCCGCAAAGGCGTCGAAGCGATCCTCGCCGAATTAGCCTTGAGCGACCCCAAAGCCCGTCAAGCCAAGCCAGAGGACTTTGTTGACATGCGCTTTGTCGCCGAAATGGAAAGAGACGGGTTCTTTAGGAAGCTGGGGGCAAAGTAGTCGGATGCGCCATATATCAGGGCCGGGCCCCTGATCCCTGGCGAGATTCGACTGATCGGACGCGTCAAACCAATCGTGTATTTAGGATGGATCTCTTGGTTGTCAATCCAGTCGTCGATTCGAGGGTCGTGAACTTGCTGGGGGGGCCATACTGTCGGCGAACTGTCCGTGACTTCATCATGATGCGCGCCAGTGGCGCTTTCCTCGCCGTGAGAAAACGGCTTATGGCGGAGACTTTCAAGCTCCTATACGTCTTGGGATATGAGTCAACTAATGCGACGCCTAAGCAATACGACGCTTTGCTACAGTTAGGAGGAAAACGCTCACCACTCTGCGGCAAGCTGTAGGGCGATCATCGAATCAACCGGGCATTTCGCGATCGGGGTATGAGCCCCGCTCGCGACCAAAGGGGATGTTCAACCCCCTTTGGAAACCCCAGTAATTTTGTCCCCGCAGCAAGCTGCGGGGAATGTTAGAATTAAAGTCATAATTCGACAAACTGTGCGGTAGGTTTCGGAGCCACCACTTCCGTTCGCTTCAACCCCGAGCTAAGCAAATTCGGAAACAATCCCTTTACCCGGCGTATATACTGATGCTCCCTTTCGACTTTCTCTGCTAACAGGACCACCGCATGATCAGCGGGATTACACCTTCTCGCCTCGTTCCACGCCGACCAAGCACCATAATGATCACCCGTACCTTCTAGTGCGACGCCGAGGTTTTTGTATGCAAGATGTCGTTCTGGATCAATCTCGATAGCACAAAGACAGTATTCTTCGCTTTGCTGGAACCTGCCAAGCTTGTTGAGGCAATAGCCAGCGTAATTATTGAGATAATAAGCCGTTACTTGATTATGTGGGGACCTGGCTAGACCACTCAGATAGTGTTGTAACGCCAAGTCCCATTGTTTTTTCTGTTCAACAATCTGGCCGAGCGTCAGGTAGTATTTTGCAGTGCGCTCCGCAGATGAGGATTCTTGGATCATTAGGTTAAGTAACGCCATCGCGAGGTCATTGCGCTCCACGTGGGACCAATAAAAGAACATTATCTGCCAAAGCGCCTCGGCGCGTTCTTCGCCATCCAGCGCATCCGCTATCTTCTGGAGCAGCGCTTGCTCCGTTCGGGTGCCGGTCGCCGGGATACCCTCGGGAAATGGCAAGGTGTGCGATGCGTTCATGTCCCCCGAAAGTAAGCAACAGATATGCCAAAGCCAAAGCCTCAAAAACGTTAGTTCTAAAGCATAAGACCGCGTTGGGAGCGACAGCAAACGGGATCCCAATGACATAATTGTAACTTAACGGCATCGCCCCGCAGGTTCCTCCACCCGTCCAGCATCGAATTGATCGAACGCGTCAGTTTCATCACGCTGGTGCAAGATTTACCATTGACGGTCACTCACTGATCCCATAAAACCGCGCCAGATTATCTTGCAAAATCTTCCGCGCCAACTCCGCCGCACCTTGCCGTTTTTTTCCAGCGTGCGCAGCGCGGCGATCTCGACCGACATATCGACATGGCCGTAGTCGGTGCTTGTCATCATTAAACGAAGCCCCCTTCCCGGCCGGGGTATTGACCCCGGCCCAAGCAAGCTAGACCAAAGGGGCTGCTCGCCCTCTTTGGAAGCCCCAAAATTTTGTGCCCGCCTCAATACGCGGGGTTAACATAAAAGTTTCTTCGTTTGCTGGTCAGAAAAAAACTATCGGGCAAAACTTCCGTACGTCAGTGCTTGATAATACGCACCCGTCAGTTCCAAGCAATCCGTACGGCTGTCTCTCGGCGTATGAAACCCGGTGGCCGGCCGTGCTTGGAGCGAATCTCTAACCAGCCGTAGCTAGAATCTACAACATTGACCTTCATTCCCGCGCCGAT
>JAERMN010000040.1 GCA_016844625.1 Deltaproteobacteria bacterium | reverse complement strand
TTTAACGGCAAGGTCGATGTCGTGGTTTGCGACGGCTTTACCGGCAACGTTGCGCTCAAAACCATGGAAGGCGTGGCAAGCTTCGCCGGCGAAGTTTTAAAGAGCGCTTTTAAGCAAAATGTTTCGAGTAAACTAGGCTACCTAATGAGCCGTAATTCGCTCAAGCAAGCGTATCGCCGACTGGACTACGCCGAGTACGGCGGCGCGCCGCTAATCGGTTTGGACGGCGTCGGGATCATCGCCCACGGCGGGTCCAATCCGCTGGCGATCAAAAACGCCATTCGCCAAGCGCGTGATGCGGTCGATCAACAGATGAATCGCCATATCGCCGACGCTTTAGCCGAATTGGAGCGCGCGGCGGGTGAGAAGAAGGAAGGACTGCCGCAAAAACTCTGGCACCGGCTCAAATCAAAGATTGAATCCATCGGCGACAAGCCCGAAACGCCGAGCGGCACGGAGGAACGGAGGCGGAGTGGCCAGTCCTAATGTCGCTTTCGTATTTCCCGGCCAGGGATCGCAAGCGGTCGGCATGGGCAAGGAATTTTGCGAGCAGTTTTCAGCGGCCAAACGGATCTTTGCCGAAGCCGATGATGCCCTCGGTTTTTCACTGAGCCAGCTTTGTTTCGAAGGCCCTGAAGGGGATCTCAAGCTCACGGAAAATACCCAGCCGGCAATTCTCACGGTGTCGATCGCCGCATTACGGGTGCTCGAAACGGAAACTTCTTTGCGGCCCGCTTACGTCGCCGGCCATAGCCTCGGTGAATACAGTGCATTGGTAGCGGTCGGCGCGTTACGTTTCGCCGACGCAGTCAAAATTGTTTGCCAGCGCGGCCGCCTGATGCAACACGCGGTGCCCACCGGAGTGGGCGCCATGGCGGTTATTCTCGGCTTGGAAACGGACGCGGTCCGCGCACTCTGCGCCGACGCTAGTCAAGGCGAAGTGGTCGCGCCGGCCAATTATAACGGCGGCGGCCAGATCGTCATCGCCGGCGCTAAAAATGCCGTGAGCCGCGCCATGGCGCTGGCGAAAGAGCGCGGCGCCAAGCGGGCATTGGATCTGCCGGTAAGCGCACCGTTTCATTGCCAACTCATGCAGCCGGCGGCCGAGGGCTTGACGCAGGTCTTGAGGGATTTCTCTGTCCAACCTTTTTCCGTCGGCGTTGTCACTAACGTTGAAGCGGAGGTCAATCAGGATGCCAGCCGAGTCAAAGCGTTGTTGACCGAGCAAGCGGTCAAGCCAGTGCGCTGGGAAGAGTCAGTGCAAAAATTATCCCAGTTGGGTTGCCAGCGCGCCTTGGAAATTGGCCCAGGCAAAGTATTAAAAGGTCTGATCAAGCGCATCGCGCCGGCACTGGCAGTCGACAATTTCGAATCGCCGCAGGATCTCCCCCGAGTCGCCGCGGCCACATGAGTTTGTTGTTGACCACGCGGCTTGCAGCGTGGAACCATTAATTGGGGTTTCCAAAGAGGGGTGAGCATCGCCTTTGGTCTATCTTAATTGGGCCGGGGTCAATACCCCGGCCGTGAAGTGGCTTGGTTTATTCAATGATTCTTCAAGGCCAAATTGCGCTGGTGACCGGCGCCAGCCGTGGCATCGGCAGAGCGATCGCTTTGTCGCTAAGCCGTGCCGGCGCCCATGTGATCGTCAACTATCGCGGCAACCAAGCGGCAGCTGGCGAAACGTTGAGCGCGATTGAGGCGCAGGGTGGCCGGGGCGAGCTCTGCCCCTTCGATATCGCCGAGGAGGCTCAGGTCGAAGCCGCGGTCAAGAATATCGTTGACCGACATCAGAAAATTGATATTCTCGTCAACAATGCCGGCGTGACCGCCGATGGTCTCTTGATGCGCATGAAACCGGCGGACTGGGACCAAGTCATTGGGATCAATCTAAAAGGCACCGTGCTTTGCACCAAAGCGGTTTCGCGCGTGATGATTCGCCAGCATAGTGGGCGGATCGTCAACCTGTCGTCGGTGGTGGGGCAGATGGGTAACGTCGGTCAATCGCTTTATGCGGCGTCGAAGGCGGGAGTTATTGGTTTTACCAAAGCGGTGGCGCGCGAAGTAGCTTCCCGCGGCGTGACCGTCAACGTGGTGGCGCCGGGATTTATCGAGACCGACATGACCCAACGCTTGCCGGAAAAGTTGCGCGAAGAGTTTCTCCACGCCATTCCGCTCGGCCGTTTCGGCACTTGCGATGAAGTGGCTGACATGATCTTGTTTCTAGCGGGGCCGGGGGCGGCCTATGTGACCGGACAGGTCTTCAGTATTAATGGCGGGCTATACATGTAATTCGTAGCAGGAGGTATGTGAAGATGGCGGCATCGGTACAAGCGCGGGTGAAAGAAATCGTGTGTGAGCAATTGGGTGTGAGCGCGGAAGAAGTGACCCCTGAGGCGTCCTTCATTGACGATCTGGGTGCGGACTCCCTCGACATTGTCGAGTTGGTCATGGCCCTGGAAGAAGAGTACGAGATGGAGATCTCCGACGAGGACGCTGAGAAGATCAAGACCGTCCAGGATGTCATCACGTATATCGAGGGGCATCGCTAAACCGGTCGGGGCGGTTTGACGGCGGCCGGCGCGTGGGTTGGGTCGAGCCAGCTTCAATTTCGATATTGCAGGTCGGCGCTGAGGGCGATGCTTCCTGCGATCTTTCTTGTTTCACCACATCCATTCATTCTATGGTAACCCCGCCTCTTCAGGCGGGAACAATATTATGGGGTTTCCAAAGCGGGAGAGCATCCCCTTGGCAATATTTTAATAATCGGCGGGGTTAAATTCCTGCCCGCGAAGTGACTTCGTTTAATTAAATACGAGTGTCTCGTGAGATCATGATCGCCATCGGTTGCGACCACGGCGGAGTGGAGCTTAAAGATTTTTTGGTCGAGTACTTGCGCGGCCAAGGCGTCGAGGTAGGCGACTACGGCACCCAGGGTTCCGCGTCGGTGGATTATCCCGACTACGGCCGCGAAGTGTCTGAGCGCGTTTCCATCGGCGCGGCCGAGCGCGGCGTGTTGATCTGTACCAGCGGCATCGGTATGTCGATCGTCGCCAATAAATTCCCCGGTGTGCGCGCCGCGCTGGTTTTCGATCTCGCTGCGGCGCGCTCGAGCCGGGAGCATAACGACGCCAATATTCTAGTCTTGAGCGGCGCCAAAACCGAGCAGCAACTGGCGCGCCAGATTGTCGAAACTTGGCTCGCGACGGCGTTTGCCGGCGGCCGCCACCAGCGCCGAGTGGACAAGATTTCGCAACTGGAGCAGGAGCTCGGCACCCAACTGAACGATTCCGACAAGCACGGTTAAGGAATAAGCATGTCATTTCTCGAACAGACCGATAAAGAAGTATTTGCCGCGATCGAAAAAGAGACCCGGCGACTGGAAGATAATCTCGAACTGATCGCTTCGGAAAACGTCGTCAGCGAAGCGGTGCTCGAAGCCCAGGGGTCGGTGATGACCAACAAGTACGCCGAAGGCTATCCGGGCAAGCGCTACTATGGTGGCTGCGAGTTCGTCGACGAAGTCGAGTCGTTGGCGATCGCCCGGGCGAAAGAGTTGTTCGGCGCGGACCACGCCAACGTGCAGCCGCACTCGGGATCACAGGCGAACATGACCGTCTATCTGTCGGTGCTTAAACCCGGCGATACCTATCTCGGCATGAACCTCGCCCATGGTGGCCATTTGTCCATGGGTAGCCCGGTGAACTTTTCCGGTTTTATTTACAAAGTCATTCCCTACGGCGTTTTGGAACAGACCGAGACCATCGATTACGACGAAGTCGAACGGTTGGCCAAGGAGCACCGGCCCAAATTGGTCATCGCTGGTGCCAGCGCCTATCCGCGCATCATCGATTTTCCCCGATTCCGTAAGATCGCCGATGAGATTGGCGCGTTTCTGATGGTCGACATGGCGCATATCGCCGGCCTGGTTGCGGCGGGGCTTCATCCAAGTCCGGTCCCCTACGCTGACTTTGTCACGACGACGCGCGGCGGCATGGTGCTGTGCAAGGCCGAGCATGCGAAATCTATCGACAGCAAGGTTTTTCCCGGCATGCAGGGCGGGCCGCTGATGCATGTGATCGCGGCTAAAGCGGTGGCGCTCAAAGAAGCGCTCAGCCCGGAGTTCAAAGTCTACCAACAGCAGATCGTCACGAACGCCCAGGCGCTGGCCCAAGGGCTGATCGGCAACGGTTTCCGTTTAACTTCCGGCGGCACCGACAACCATTTGATGCTGGTCGATTTGCGCAAGTCCGAGCTGACCGGTAAAGTCGCCCAAGAGACGCTCGATAAAGCGCGCATCACGGTCAACAAAAACGGCATACCCTTCGACACTCGCTCGCCGTTCGTCACTAGCGGCATTCGCATCGGTACGCCGGCAGTGACCAGCCGCGGCATGAAGGAGAAGGAGATGGCGAGGATTGCCGACTTGATTGCGCGCGCGCTCGGTTCGGTTAGCGACGAAGCCAAGTTGCGCGCGGTGGGCGATGACGTGGGCGAGCTTTGCAAAAAATTTCCGGTTTATCCGCATCGTTTGGGCAAAGCCTAGCCGAGGGTTTTAGGTCGAGGATGGAGGATGGTGCTTCGGATTTTCTATCCTCTGACCCGAATTGAAAGCACGAAAGCAGCCCCGCGGACCGAAGCACGAAGCTCGAAACAAATTCAAATGACCAAAAAATACAATGTTTCAAACGACGCTGATTCGGATTCCTCGTTTTGGAATTGCTCGGGTTTTGACTTATTTGGCTGCGATTTGTTGCGAATTTTGATTTTCGGTTTTATGCATCATGAAATGCCCCTTTTGCCATGAAATAGAGAACCGCGTCATCGATTCGCGCTTGAGCAAGGACAACAACATGATCCGGCGCCGGCGCGAGTGCGAGCGTTGTGCGCGGCGTTTCACGACCTATGAACGGGTCGAGGAGATGATGCCGTTGATCGTCAAAAAAGACGGCCGGCGCGAGGGCTATGACCGGGTCAAAATCATCAACGGGCTCAAGCGCGCCTGCGAGAAGCGGCCGGTGAGCATTAACACCATCGAAGCGATCGCCGACAGCATTGAACGGACGCTGCAAGAGCGCGGCGAAAAGGAAATCATCAGCTCGGTGATCGGCGAGGGTTTGATGCGCGAGTTGCATGATACCGATCCGGTCGCCTATGTGCGCTTCGCCTCGGTCTACCGTTCGTTCAAAGACATCAGCGAGTTCATGGTCGAGCTGGAAGAGCTGATCAAAGAGCGCAAAGGGCCCTTGGCTAAAGCGGCCAAGGCCGCCAAGTCGCTTGACCCGCGCCAGAGAAGGGATTAGCAGCATTGGCCGAGTCTCGCTGGAGCGAACAAGAGCGGCGCTACCTCCGTATGGCGTGCCGCTTGGCGCGAAAAGCGGCCGGTAGAACCAGTCCCAATCCCATCGTTGGCGCGGTGCTGGTGCGCGCCGGCAAAATCATCGGCACGGGTTACCATCGAAAGGCCGGCGCCGATCACGCTGAAATCGTCGCGCTCAAAGATGCCGGCGCTAGAGCCAAAGGCGCGACCCTTTACATTACCCTGGAACCTTGCAGCCACTTTGGCCGCACGCCGCCTTGCGCCGATGCGCTGATTCGCGCCGGTATCAAAGCCGTGGTAGCCGGCATGAGCGATCCCAATCCGCGCGTTGCCGGTCGCGGATTCACGAAACTTCGCCGTGCCGGGATCACAGTTCGGGTCGGCTTGTGCGAGGCCGAATGCCGAAAATTGCTCGAAGCGTTTGCGAAGTTCGTTACTCGGCGCGTGCCGTTTGTGACGCTCAAACTGGCGGCGACCTTGGACGGTAAGATCGCTACTGCGAGTGGCGATTCGCACTGGATCAGCGGCGAAGAATCGCGCGCGTTGGTGCATCGCTGGCGCAATGTAATGGACGCCGTTGTGGTCGGCGCCGCGACCGTGCGCGCCGACGATCCGCGGCTAACTTGTCGGCTTGCCGGCGGGCGTAATCCCTATCGGGTCGTGCTCGATAGCGGCTTGCGGATTCCGCTCACGGCGCAGCTGCTCAGGCTGAAGGATTCTGAGAAAACTATTGTCGCCACGACGGCAAAAGCATCGGCGGCAAAAATCCGTGCGCTTGAGGCGCTGGGCGCGCAGGTATGGCGCTTGCCGGCGCGCGACAAGCGCGTCGCTTGGCGGCCGTTGCTCAAAAAGCTCGCGGCGCAAGGAATTGTCAGCGTGCTCATCGAAGGCGGCGCGGCGGTGGCGGCGTCGGCGCTCAAAAATAACATCGTTGACAAGGTCGCGTTCTTTTATGCGCCTAAAATTATCGGCGGCGATGCACGAGTGATGATCGACGGCTTGGCGATCGGGCAAATGGCACGGGCGATTCCGCTCAAGAAGCTGAAAGTGAGAAAGTCGGGCAACGATATTCTCGTTACAGGATATTTGTGATCCGTGGATGCTTTGCCCTGCTGCTGGCTTTAAAGTTCCGCTGTCGACAAACTTCGAGTGGATCGCAGGGTGGTTGGAGGCGCCGAGCGCCGATACCCGATACCCGATGGCCATCGCTAACGCTCAACCCATCCTACAGTGAATCAAAACGAAGTGGTTCTCAGGACATTGACTGCGCGGAGATTAACCAAACAGGAACTTCCATGTTTACCGGATTGATTGACGATGTTGGCCGGATTGGCGCGCTCAGGTTGAAAGACGGCTCGGCGGTGCTGACGGTAAAAACCAAGTTGCCGGTGCGCTCGATGCCGCTCGGCGCCAGTGTGGCGGTGAACGGCGCTTGTTTGACCGTGGTGAATAAGCTCAAAGGCGCGTTTACGGTCGACATCTCGCCGGAAACCCTGGCGCGGACCAATTTGGCAAAACTTTCGGTGGGGAATTTAGTCAATTTGGAACAACCGCTGCGTTTGCAAGAGCGGCTCGGCGGTCATCTGGTCACCGGCCATGTCGACGGGGTCGGGACGGTGGCGAGGATTCGCCGGCAAGGTGAGTTTACAATTTTCACTTTTCGCGTGCCGGCGCGTCTCGGCGCGCTGCTGGTGGCCAAAGGTTCGGTGGCGGTGGACGGCATCAGTCTTACCGTAAACGATTGCCGGCGCGACGGATTTTCCGTGGCGATCATTCCGTTCACCTTGCAGCACACTAATTTGCAGGGCCGCAGGGTTGGTGATAAAGTCAATATCGAAACCGACCTGATCGGTAAATACGTTCACAGTTTCTTAGAAAAACGCCGCTAACCTTACGAAATGCTTTAACGACACGCGAAAACTGACCCATGCCCATTTCGACGATTGAACAAGGTATCGAAGATATCCGTAACGGCCGCATGGTGATCCTGATCAATGAGGATGCGCCTGACAGCGACGGCTTTTTCTGCCTGGCGGCGGAGAGAGTATCGGCTGAAAGTATCAATCACATGATGCACCACGGCAGGGGTATTATTTACGTGACCTTGACTGACGAACGAATCCGAGAACTGTGCATTCCGATGGTGTCGGCGGAGAATAGTCCGCTGTCGGGTTTGCTCTGCGGCGCGTCTTTTTCGGTTAATTTACCGGGTGTCCATGGAGTCTCGGCCCAGGGCCGGGCGCACACCATCCGGGCGATCATTTCGGATGAGATCAAACATGGCGAGCTGATTGTTCCCGGTCACGTGCAGCCACTTCAAGCGCGCACCGGCGGGGTGCTGGCGCGCTCGGGCCGGACCGATGCGTCGGTGGATTTGGCGCGGCTCGCCGGCTTCAAGTCGGCCGGTGTGATTTGCCAAATCCTCGAAGAGGACGGTTCGGTTGCGTTGCTGCCGTCGTTAGAGCGGCTCGCGGAGCGCCAAGGTTTGAAAATTCTTTCGGTGGCGAGCTTGATCGCCTATCGCTTGCGCAACGAGAGTTTAGTGGCGCGGGTCGCCGAAGAGGAGTTTCCGACTCTGCACGGCGGCAAATACAAGGCGATCGTTTACCGTAACGCGGTTGACGGCTCGGAGCATATGGCGCTGGTCAAGGGCGAAATTGCCGCGAGCGATAACGTGTTAGTTCGGCTCCATTCCGAATGCCTCACCGGCGATGTGTTTGGCTCGGAACGGTGCGACTGCGGCGATCAGATCCGCCAAGCGCTCCGCCAAATCGATCAGCAGGGGAGCGGCGTGCTGGTTTATATGCATCAGGAAGGGCGCGGCATCGGTCTCACCAACAAGATCAGAGCTTACGCCTTGCAAGATCAGGGACGCGACACCGTCGAGGCGAATCTGGAGCTGGGCTTTAAAGAAGATCTCCGCGACTATGGCATCGGCGCGCAGATTCTCCGCGACCTGCATGTGGAAAAAGTTTCGCTACTGACCAACAATCCGCGCAAGATCACCGGCCTGGAAAACTACGGTGTCAAAGTCGTCGAGAGAGTACCGCTGGAGATTTCACCGCGCGACTCCAACATTCACTATCTTAGGACTAAGCAGCGCAAGCTCGGTCATATGCTGTCCAATCTCGAAGACAAACCGGCAAAACATTAATTGTTGGTAAGCTAAGATTTGTTCATGGCCAAGATTCTCGAAGGAAAGCAGGATGCCGACGGGCTTAGGATCGGCATCGTCGTCAGCCGCTTCAACAACTTCATTACTGAGAAGTTACTGGACGGCGCGCTCGATGGGTTTTTGAGCCACGGCGGCGCGGAAAGTAATATGACCGTGGTGCGCGTGCCCGGTGCCTTTGAGATTCCCATCGTCGCGGACAAAATGGCGGCGAGCGGCAAGTTCGACGCGTTGGTCTGTCTAGGCGCGGTGATTCGCGGCGATACGCCACACTTCGATTATGTGTGCGACGCGGTGACGCGCGGCTTGGGCGACGCTGTCAAAACCCACAAAATCCCCATCGGCTTCGGCGTCCTTACCACCGACAACGTGCAGCAGGCGATGGATCGCGCCGGGACCAAGGACGCCAACAAGGGCTACGAGGCGTTGTTAGTCGCTGTCGAGGTGGTCAACGTCTTGCGCCAAGTTGGCTAACACGCCGTGGCGGTCGGCGTTAAAATTGTCGAGCAACCCTTGTCAGAAATTCCACCCGATAATGCAACCAGTTCGCCGCGCAGCAACCGGCGCAAGGGGCGCGAGTTAGCGCTTCAGGCGCTCTATCAGATCGAGATCACCGGCGATCCATCGGTGGCGGCTGTCGAATTGTTCCTGCAACACTTTGAGGGCAACGCCAAGGCAAAAGAATTCGCCCGCCGCTTGGTTTCCGGCACGATGAGCCAGCGCGCCGAGATCGACCGCTTGATCGATCAGGCGACGGAAAACTGGAAGATCGATCGGCTGGCAAAAGTTGATTTTGTGCTGCTTCGCTTGGCATCCTATGAGCTGGTCTTCTGCGCCGATATACCGACCTCGGTGACCTTGGATGAAGCGATCGAGATCGCCAAACGTTTTGGCAGTGAGGAATCCGCGGGCTTTATCAATGGAGTATTGGATCGGATTGCGCAATCGAGCTGCGTAAAGAAAGAGTAAGATTTTTATTGTTAACTGACCACGCTGCTTGCGGCGCGGAACCACCCAATGGGGTTTCCAAAGGGGGCGAGCATCCCTTTGGGTCAAGAGCGAGGTGTAGGCCTCGCTCGCGAAGCGACTTTTAGATTCTATGGACGAGCGCTATCAAGCCAAAACGATCGAAGCGAAGTGGCAAAAAATTTGGGCCGAGAACCAGGCATTTCAGGTCACCGAGGATGCGGCTAAGCCCAAGTACTACGTTCTCGAGATGTTTCCCTATCCGTCCGGCCGCATTCATATGGGCCATGTGCGTAACTATTCCATCGGCGACGTGGTGGCGCGCTACAAGCGCATGCGCGGTTTTAACGTGCTGCACCCAATGGGTTGGGACGCCTTTGGTTTGCCGGCGGAAAACGCCGCCATTGAGCGCGGCGTGCATCCGGAAGCTTGGACCCGGGAAAATATTCTCTATATGAAGACCCAGCTCCAGCGCATGGGTCTTTCTTACGACTGGGACCGCGAAATCGCCACCTGCCAGCCGGAATACTATCGCTGGAATCAGTGGATCTTTGTGCAGTTCTTCAAAAAGGGTCTCGCTTATAAGAAAAGTTCCTTCGTCAATTGGTGTCCGTCCTGTGAAACGGTCTTGGCCAATGAGCAGGTGATCGACGGCGCTTGTTGGCGCTGCGACTCGGCGGTGGCGCAAAAAGAGTTGGAACAGTGGTTCTTCCGCATCACCGATTACGCCGAGGAGTTGCTCGGCGATTTGGCCAAACTCAAAGGTTGGCCCGACAAAGTGCTCACCATGCAGCGCAACTGGATCGGCAAATCGATCGGCGCTGACATCGATTTTCCGCTGGTCGGTCACGACGGCGCGCTCAGAATCTTCACCACCCGTCCGGATACGATTTTTGGCGCTACTTTCGTTTCGCTGGCGGTGGAGCATCCATTGGCTGAAGCGCTGGCGCGCGGCACGGCGGAAGAAAATTCGGTTAAGAAATTTATCGACCGCTATAAAAATATCAGCCAAGCGAAACGGGGCGCCGAGGAAGGCGATAAGGAGGGCGTCTTTACCGGTGCTTGTTGCCGCAATCCGTTTACCAACGAGAATATTCCCATCTACTTGGCTAATTTCGTCTTGATGGAATACGGCACCGGCGCGGTGATGGCGGTGCCGGCGCATGATCAGCGCGATTTCGAGTTCGCGAAGAAATATAAACTGCCGATTCGAGTCGTCATCCAGCCCAACGATCGCAAACTTACCGTCGCTGAGATGAGCGAAGCTTACTTGGACGAAGGCGTGATGGCTGAGAGCGGCAGTTTTTCCGGCACTGCCAGCGTCGCCGGCAAAGAAAAAATCGCGGCGTTTGCCGAAGCAAAAGGTTTCGGTAAGAAGGCGATTCGCTTTCGGCTGCGCGACTGGGGCGTGTCGCGCCAGCGCTACTGGGGCACGCCGATCCCGATCATTTATTGTGACACATGCGGGACCCTGCCCGTGCCTGAAGAGCAACTGCCGGTGGCGTTGCCGCAAGACGTGCCGTTTACCGGCAAAGGCGGTTCGCCACTGAGTGAAAGCAAATCGTTCTCACAAGTGAGCTGCCCAAAATGTCACGGCAATGCGCGCCGCGAGACCGATACCATGGACACCTTCGTCGACTCGTCTTGGTACTTTCTCCGCTACGCTTCAGCAAAATTTACCAATGCGCCGGTAGACGTGGACAAAGGCCGCTACTGGATGGCGGTGGACCAGTATATCGGCGGCGTCGAGCATGCGGTGCTGCATTTACTCTACGCCAGATTCTTCACCAAAGCATTGCGCGATGTCGGCTTGGCGAAGGTCGACGAGCCCTTCACCAATCTGCTCACCCAAGGGATGGTGTCGAAAGAAACCTATCGCTGCAGCGAGCATAATTGGCTTTTTCCAGGTGATCTGATTGGCTCGGATCAAGATGGTTGGAAGTGTCCCTACTGTGATCGACCCGTAGTCAAGGGCCGAGTCGAGAAGATGTCCAAGTCGAAGAAGAATATTGTCGACCCGGAAGATCTGATCGGTCAGTATGGCGCCGATACCGCCAGGCTGTTTACGCTGTTTGCCGCGCCGCCGGAAAAAGATCTCGAATGGAGCGACCAGGGAGTGGAAGGCTCCTTTCGTTTTCTGAGCCGGCTTTGGCGCTTGGTTTTTCAACAGCGCGAACTGTGGGCCTATCCATCAGGCAACGGTGGGCCCACAGAGTTAACCTCTGCGCAGCGCGACCTGAGGCGGATGATTCATCGGACGATTAAGAAAGTGTCCGATGATATCGACGGGCGGTTTCATTTCAACACGGCGATCGCCGCGATCATGGAGCTATCCAACGCGCTCAGTGGCGCGGCGCAGGACGAGTCCAAATCACCCGCCGGCGCAGCGACTATCAAAGAAGGTCTCGAAGCGATGATTGTCCTGCTCGCGCCCTTCGTGCCCCATGTCGCGAGCGAGATCTGGGAACAGTTGGGACATCGCGAACCGTTGGATCGGGTTCCTTGGCCGAGCTATTCAAACGAGGCGCTGGCGCAAGAGCAATTGTTAATCGTCGTGCAGGTCAACGGCAAGGTGCGCGGCAAGATTACCGTGCCGGCGGATATGACCCAAGAACGGATCGAGACCGACGCCTTGGCCGACGCCAAAGTCATCGGCTTTCTCGAAGGTAAAAAAGTCCAGCGCGTGGTTTACGTGCCGCGCCGCTTGGTCAACATTGTCGTGGAGGGATAAGGTCGTGGCAAAGAGTCAAACGCTTGGTTGGGGGTTTGTGCGGCTTTTTTTCGCCGCGATGGCGGTCCAGTTGATGGCCGGCTGCGGCTATCAGTTCGTCGGTGAAAGCTCGTTGCTGCCGAAAGATGCCAAGACCATCTACGTCGAGCCGTTCGTCAACCGCAGCCGTGATGTCGGCATTGAAAAGGAACTCACCTCGGCTCTGCGCGGCGAATTTTACCGCCGGCGCCAGCTTAGAGTTGTCGATGAATCCGCGCTTGCCGACGTGATCGTCAGCGGTGTGGTTCGGTCACTGGACAGCAGCGTTGCGTCGGTTAACCGCCAAGATGAGGTGTTGCAATATGAATCGCGGTTTAATCTGGATGTCACCCTGCGGCGCCGCGAACCCAATGAAATCCTCTGGCGCGGCCAGGGCATACAACTCAATGAAATATATGCCGGCTCGCGCGCGGCAGTGGTCATCACCTCGTCCGACTTTCGCACCGGTACTTTAAGCTCATCCGATGTGCGCCGAATGACGGATATTCAGTTGACTGACACCGAACGCAAAAATGCTCGCAGTCAGTTGATGGAGCGATTTGCTAAGGAACTGCACCAGAGAATGATGGAAATGTTCTAAGTGAAAAGACCGAATTGGCCAGCGCCGCGCCTTCGGATGCTAGCCGGCCGTGGAGATTTTTGCCGCGGCCCGCGATAGACGAGACAACCAGCGCGAGCCGGTATTGTTTTTGATAATACCTTTGCTCACCGCTTTGCTCAGAGCCTTGTTCACCGCGCGCAACTGAATCGACGCGTTTTCAGGACTCTTCGAATCTATTGCCTGTCGGGTTTTTTTGATCAAAGTGCGAAGCTTCGATTTCGTTTCGATGTTCCGCGCCCGCCGTTTGAGGCTTTGTTGATGTCTTTTGATGACAGATGTATGGACCGCCAATGAAATCCTCCGAAATTTTAGTATGTTCTTTGTACCATCGGCACCGACACGAGTCAACGCAGTTAATTTCCGCTAGTCGTGATGCGAAATTCTTAGTTCAGTGTGCCGATCCTAGCGTGAGTCGCGGACCGACGTGCTTATGGCCCGCGTCATTGCGCTCCGTTGAATCGTTCTTCAGCGTCAATCGTCGTTATGATGCTGAGCTCGGCAGCATTGTCAGCACTGTCGATCCTCACCGGTGACAAAAAATCACGATCTGTTTAACTGTTTAAAAAGATACGTGATTCAAGCGCCGTGAAATTGGGCAAAAGGTTCGGCTGTGCATACATTGCCCGTGCGCGCCCATTTCAACGGCGGTTATCAACACGTTATAAACATTTCCTGTGAATTCTTCCGTTGATCGCCACGGCTGGCGCGCTGGATTTTGCCAGGCGGGAGCTGCATTGTCGCGCCGCGGTGAAACGCGCTGAAAAATAAATGTCGCTTCGGCGCCGGATTTATTCCTTTGCCGGCGTTACGATGACCTCGCGCATGGTGCGCTTGGGTGTGAAAACATAAGCGGTTCACAGGCTTCTGCGCTTGAATCTCCGTTAGACTTGTGCGATAAAAATTGCTTAAGAAAGACTGTGTTGTAAAGATGTGTGACGGGAAAGGAGGTGAATCAAGTATGGGAAAGAAATTCGTTTCATTGTCGGCCATTACCCTCTTCGCTTTTACTTTAACATTTGTCGGATGCGGTAAAAAAGAAGAACCAGCTCCGCCTCCACCGCCTCCAGCGCCAGCAGCGCCTGCAGGGCCAGAGGGACAAGCAGGACAAGCAGGACCAGCAGGGGTAGAGGGGAAAGCCGGCCCAGCAGGGCCAGAGGGGAAAGCCGGTGCTCCGGGCGCGGATGCGCCAATGGAGAAGAAAGAGGAAGGAAAAACCAAGTAAGCATTCGGTCTCACTACTGAACAATAACAAAGTTATTGCCTTGTTGTTAAAGATGTGTGACGGGAAAGGAGGTGAATCAAGTATGGGAAAGAAAATCGTGTCGTTGTCGGCAATTACTCTCTTCGCTTTTACTTTAGCGTTGGCAGGTTGCGAGAAGAAGGAGACAGTAGTGATTCAGCCGCCGCCGCCGGCTCCAGCAGCACCAGCGCCAGCAGGGCCAGAGGGACAAGCAGGGCCAGCAGGGGCAGAGGGGAAAGCAGGGACAGCAGGGCCAGCAGGGGCAGAGGGGAAAGCCGGTGCTCCGGGTGCGGATGCGCCAATGGAGAAGAAAGAGGAAGGAAAAACCAAGTAAGGATTTTTACCCTTACGCTGGTTGATGCTACTTAAAGAAGGGGAAGGTTTTAACACCTTCCCCTTTTTTGCAATTTCGGCGCGCGGTCGCGGATTGTGGTGAGCAATTCAAACATGACGCTAACGGAGCATCTCGAGGATCTCCGCTGGTGTTTGTTGAAGGCGGTGTTAGCAGTCGTTATCGCCTCAAGCGTTAGCTACTATTTCTCCGACGCCATTTTTGGCTTTATGGTCGCGCCGCTGCGGCAAAATTTGCCGCCCGGCCAAAATCTCATCGGCACTAGCGTCACCGAAGCTTTTTTCAGCGAGCTCAAGGTCGCCCTGGCGGCGGGAGTGTTGTTTTCCAGCCCGTATATTTTTTATCAAGTTTGGCGTTTCGTCGCGCCGGGGCTGTCGGGCAACGAAAGAAAATTGGTCGTGCCGTTTGTTTTGTGCGCGACGCTATTTTTTGTCGGCGGCGCTTATTTTTGTTATCGGATTGTGCTTCCAGTCGCGTTTAAATACTTCATCGAACAGTACGCGACGATGGGGGTCACCCCGGCGATACGGATCGGCGAGTATTTTACTTTTTTCTTTCGTATGGTTTTGGCGTTTAGCCTGACCTTTGAGCTGCCGGTATTTACATTTTTCCTGGTGCGGCTAGGAATCTGGAATTACCGCTTGATGATTAGCTCGTTTCGTTACGCGCTCATCGCGATTTTTGTATTGGCCGCTATGCTGACGCCGACGCCGGATGTGATCAATCAAAGCTTACTGGCGTTGCCGATGTTGGTCCTATACGTTCTTAGCATCGGCGTGGCCTATGTTTGGCGTCGCAAGGAATGAATCGAAACTTGGTTTCTATGGTTGAGGAGGAGTAATGATCCCATTTGTAATTGTGATTAGCTGTTTGTCGTTGGCTTTTGCCGTGTACCTAGCGCGCCAGGTGCTGAGCAAGGACACCGGCACGCAAAAGATGCGGGATATCTCGGACGCCATCAAGGAGGGCGCCGAAGCTTTCATGTCACGGCAAAACCGCACCATTATCAGTTTGTCCGTGGTCTTGGCGGTCTTGATCTTTGTCCTCTACGCCTTCGTGCGCACGCCGAGCAAGGTCGACCCGGTGCCGCCAATGGAAACGGCTTTTTGGACGACGCTGGCTTTTGTGCTCGGGGCGGCCTGTTCGCTGATCGCCGGTTATGTCGGCATGTGGGTGTCGATCCGCGCCAACATACGTACCGCCGCCGCGGTTCGTTCCAGTCTAAATGAAGCCTTGCAGATTGCCATGCGCGGCGGCGCGGTGTCCGGCTTGTTCGTCGTCGCCATGAGCCTCCTCGGCGTCGGTGGTCTGTACGCTTTGCTTGACGCCCTCGGACATGATCCGCAGAAAATTCCGTTTACCATCGTCGGCTATGGCTTCGGCGCATCTTTCGTCGCGCTCTTCGCACAGCTCGGCGGCGGCATTTACACCAAGGCTGCCGATGTCGGCGCTGATCTGGTCGGCAAAATCGAAGCCGGTATTCCCGAAGACGATCCGCGCAATCCTGCGGTCATCGCCGACTTGGTCGGCGACAATGTCGGCGACTGCGCCGGCCGCGGCGCCGATCTGTTCGAGTCCACCGCCGCCGAAAATATCGGCGCGATGATTCTCGGCGTGGGCTTGTATCCCTACTTCGGTTTGAAAGGGATTCTTTTCCCGCTGGTGGCCCGCGCCCTCGGCTTGGTCGCATCCATCGTCGGCATCATGGTGGTGAAGACTGAAGAAGATGGCGACGCCATGGCGGCGCTCAACAGGGGCTACTACGTCACCAGCGTGTTGGCGATTGCCGGTTTTTTCGTTACCGCCAAATTGTTGCTCTCTGTGGACCCGGCGAAATATCCCGAAGCCGAGTCCGCTTGGTTTTACTTTTTTCTCTGCGGCGTCATCGGCATCTTGATGGCTCAGGCCTTCGTTTATATCACTCAATACTACACTGAATATAAATATCGGCCGGTGCGCGAAATCGCCGAAGCGTCCAAGACCGGTCCGGCGACGAACATTATTGCCGGTATTGCGGTCGGCCTCGAGTGCACGGCGATCCCCGTGTTGGTCATTTCCGTGGCGATTATCTCGTCGTACCATGCCGGCCTGTTCGGCACCGCGGTGGCGACCATGGGTATGCTCGGCACCGCCGCTTATATTCTCGCCATGGATACTTTCGGTCCAATCACCGACAACGCCGGCGGCATCGTCGAGATGAGCGGCCAGCCCGAAGAAGTGCGCCGCAAGACGGATCGCTTGGACGCAGTCGGCAACACGACCAAGGCGTTGACTAAAGGCTACGCCATCGGGTCGGCGGCGCTGGCGGCGTTTTTGAAGTCGTCAACATCGCCAAGCCGGAAGTGTTCGTCGGCGGGTTGTTGGGAGCGATGCTGGTTTTTCTGTTTTCGTCTTTCGCGATTCGTGCCGTCGGCAAAGCCGCCTATTACGTGATCAATGAGGTGCGCCGGCAGTTCAGAGAGAATCCCGGCATTCTCTTGGGGACAGTGAAACCCGACTACCGTCGCTGCGTCGATATCGTTACCGTCGGCGCCTTAAAGCAGATGATCGTTCCCGGTCTACTCGCAGTGACCATGCCGGTGGCCGTCGGTTTGGTTTTCAAGATGTTCGGCATCGGTGCCGAAGCGGTCGCGGCGTTCCTGATGGTCGGCACGATCACCGGCATCTTGCTGGCGACGTTTTTCAATAACAGCGGCGGCGCGTGGGATAACGCTAAGAAGTTCATCGAGAGCGGCCAGTTCGAGGGCGGCGGCAAAGGTTCCGATCCGCACAAGGCCGCGGTTGTCGGTGATACCTTGGGCGACCCGTTCAAAGACACCGCCGGCCCCAGCTTGCACGTGTTGATCAAGCTTTTGGCGACGATCACGCTCGTGCTGGCACCGCTGTTTGTCTAAATTCGCGGTGCAATCCTAAGGAGGCCTCTCCCGCGAGAGGCCTTCGCATTTTCTGGGCATATATTTTGTGCTAGGAAGTATTCTCGTAGTTCCCATCCCCGCCCGGATGGTGGAATAGGTAGACACAAGGGACTTAAAATCCCTCGGACCGAAAGGTCTGTGCCGGTTCGAGTCCGGCTCCGGGCACCATAA
>JAERMN010000341.1 GCA_016844625.1 Deltaproteobacteria bacterium | reverse complement strand
CGCGGCGACGGCGAAGCGGCCTATCTCTTGTATCCCAAGCCGCGCGATTTCGTCGCCGCCAAGTATCGGCTGGTTTCCACTTGGGAGCGCGTGCCGACCGATCAAGATCTATACGACACACTTACTCGCGGCATGCCGGGCTCGGCGATGCCATCTTGGGGTCACCTGACGCCCGAGCAGCGCTGGGGATTGGTCCACTACATCAAATCGCTGGCTGAAAAGCCGCTGGAAATTAAAGCCCAGAAAAATCCCAACCCCGACGGCAGCGGCGGTCAGGGAATTATTCAACCTCCGCCAGCGCCGCCATTCGATAGCGCATCGAGAACAAGAGCGTTGGAAATGTACAAAGAGGCCTGCGCCTCTTGCCATGGCGCGACGGGCCGAGGCGATGGCGCCGAGAAGCAAGTCGATGAAGAAGGTTATCCGACCCGTCCGCGCGATCTCACCGCCGGCGTATTCAAGGGCAACCACGATCCGCTTTCGCTCTACCGGCACATCATCGCCGGCATTCCCGGCAGTCCGATGCCGTCGAGCGACTGGGCCTGGGGCAACGACGCGTGGCATCTGGTCAACTATGTGCGCTCGCTTTCGAGCGACACGCAACGCGAGCGCGTCGAGATGAAAAAATTTTCCATCGAAGCAACGCGCGTCAAAAGCCTGCCGAGCCATCCTGATTCCGGCGGGTGGCGCGTCGCACCACCCGTCAATCTTCATCTCATGCCTCTTTGGTGGCGCAGTGATCGTCCCGAAGAAGTCACGGTGCGCGCGGTTCACGACGGCAAGGACATCGCGCTCTTGATGGTATGGGCAGACGACACGCCAGACCACACCGCGATCCGACCGCAGGATTTCCGCGATGCCGCCGCAGTCCAGCTTTCGTTAACGCCTAACCCGCCGTTCTTCGCCATGGGGGCAAAAGGGCAGCCGGTAAACATCTGGATGTGGAAATCCGAGCGGCAGGCTGATCTCGCGCCGGTGTTTCAAGAGTTGGACAAGATTTACCCCAATATCGGCATCGACTCTTACCCAAACCTGACACGCTCGCCACTGGAGCAGCCGGTGCGCAGCGCATTGACGCTCGAGTCCGACAAAACCTTCGTCACGGGCTGGGGCGCTGGCAACATCGTCTCCGATCCGCAGCGCAACAGTCCCGCCGAAGATCTCAAGGCGCAAGGGTTCGGTACTCTTACGGCCCGCCCGCGAATCGAGCAAAAAATCGACGCCCTCGGAGTCTACGGCGAAGGCTCCTATCGCGTCATGTTTCGCAGGTCTTTGTTGCCCACGGGAAACGAGGCGGCGGCGTTAACGCCGGGGAGAACCGTTCCAATCGGGTTTGCCGTTTGGAACGGCAGCGCCGGCGATCGCGACGGCAAAAAATCCGTGACGATTTGGCAGGAGCTGAAGATTGCGAAATGAATACCGTTCAAGTCGTTCAAAATGTTCAAGCCGATCAAACCCCCTCCTTGATCCTCCCCCGCGACGCGGGGGAGGAAACAGATAGAGGTTCCGGCAATGCGGCTGGACTGGAGTCAGGGATAACGACCGAGACGGCTTGAACGGTTTGAACGGAGCAAAGCGGTTGAACGACTTGAACGAAAACCCGAGGAGAAAGCGATGACTGACCAAAACGTAAAAGAAGCTTTGAGCCTGAATCGCCGCGAATTCTTGAAATGGCTCGGCGTCGGTAGCGGCACCGCGGCGATAACTGCGGGACTGCCGCTGAATCTGCTAGCGGCCGCCAATCCCAACGAGAATCCGCTGGCCGGCTCCGTCAACCGCAACTGGGAAAAAATTTATCGCGATCAATACAAGTACGACAGGTCTTTCGATTGGGTCTGCTCTCCCAACGACACTCATGCCTGCCGCGTGCGCGCCTACGTTCGCAATGGCATCGTCACGCGCATGGGGAGCACGTACGATTACCAAAAATACGCCGACCTTTACGGCAACAAGGCTACTGTCAATTGGAATCCGCGCCAGTGCGCCAAGGGGTACACTTTTCACCGCGTGATTTACGGCCCGTATCGCTTGCGCCACCCGATCGTGCGCAAAGGCTGGAAGGCTTGGGCGGATGCCGGCTTTCCCGAACTGACGCCGGAGAATAAATCGCGATACCTGTTCGATGCCCGCGGCCAGGATGAGTTCGTGCAAATTTCTTGGCAGGACGCCTTTGACAACATCGCCAAGGCGCTGAGCGCCATCAGCACGCGCTACAGCGGCGAGACGGGGAAAAAACTTCTGCTCGCTCAAGGTTACCAACCCGAAATGGTCGATGAGATGGGCGGCGCCGGCACGCGGACGATCAAAATGCGCGGCGGCATGGGACTGCTCGGCGTGATCGGCAAGTACGGCATGTATCGCCTTAACAACTCGCTCGCGCTGCTCGATGCCAAGATTCGCGGCGTCGGACCGGACAAGGCGCGCGCGGGGCGCAACTGGTCGAACTATACCTGGCATGGCGATCAAGCGCCTGGTCATCCATGGGTGCACGGCCTGCAGGCTTCGGATTGCGACTTCAACGACCTGCGCTTTTCCAAGCTCATCATCATGGACGGCAAAAATTTAGTCGAGAACAAGCTCACCGACTCGCACTGGTTTATCGAGTGCATGGAGCGCGGCGCCAAGATCGTCGTCATCGCGCCGGAGTACGGCCCGCCGTCGACCAAAGCTGACTACTGGATCCCGATTCGTCCGACCACCGACGCCGCGCTTTGGCTCGGCATTACTAAATTAATGATCGACAAGAAGTGGTATGATGAAACTTTCATCAAGCGCTTCACCGATTTTCCGCTACTAGTGCGCACGGATAATTTAAAACGGCTGCGCGCCCATGAAGTCTTCCCGAATTACAAAACCACGCTATCCGCCGACGGCCCGTCGATGAAAGTGCAGGGCCTGACCGCCGAGCAGCATCGCCAACTGGGCGACTTCGTGATCTGGGATGCGAAGAAAAATGCTGCCGTCGCGCTCAGCCGCGATGATGTCGGCGAAACCATGGCGAAGAAAGGTTTGGACCCGGCGCTCGCTGGCACGTTCAAGGTCAAACTCGTCGACGGCAAGGAGATTGAAGTCGCCACGCTCTGGACGCTCTACCAAACCCATCTGAAAGATTACGACCTCGACACGGTGGCCGATATCACCAGCGCGCCGAAAGCGCTGATCGAACAGCTGGCCGAGGACATCGCGACGATGAAGCCGGTGGCGATCCATCAGGGCGAAGGCATCAACCATTGGTTCCACGCCACCGAAATGAACCGCGCCGCCTACTTGCCGCTGATGCTGACGGGAAACATCGGCAAACCGGGAGCGGGCGGCCATACTTGGGCGGGCAACTACAAAGCCGCGCTGTTTCAAGGATCGTCGTGGGCCGGCCCGGGCTTCAAAGGTTGGGTGGCCGAAGACCCCTTCGATATGAATCTCAACCCAAATGCCCACGGCAAAGATATCCACGCGCACGCTTACACCAAGGACGAAGAGCCGGCTTACTGGAACCACGGCGACCTCGCCTTGATCGTCAATACCCCGAAGTTTGGCCGCAAGAATTTTACCGGCAAAACGCATATGCCGACGCCCACCAAGGCGATGATCTTTACCAACGTGAACCTCATTAACAACGCCAAGTGGGCCTACGGCATGATCAAGAACGTCGATCCTAACGTCGAGATGATCGTCTCGGTAGACATCCAGATGACCGCGTCCATCGAATACTCGGACATCGCTCTACCGGCGAATTCCTGGCTTGAGTTCGAAGGGCTGGAAATCACCGCGAGCTGTTCCAATCCTTTCTTGCAGATCTGGAAAGGCGGCATCCCACCCGTGTTCGACAGCAAAGACGACACCGATATTCTCGCCGGCATGGCCAACGCGCTGGCTAAAGTCACCGGCGACAAACGCTTCGGCGATTATTTCGCTTTCGCCGCGCCATCAAAGCGCCACGTTTATATCCAGCGGCTGCTCGATACCAGTACGACCACCGCCGGTTACAAGCTCACCGACATCATGGCCGGCAAGTATGGCCCTCCAGGCGGCTGTTTACTGAACTTTCGCACCTATCCGCGCATCCCGTTCTACGAGCAGGTGCACGACAGCGAACCGTTCTTCACCGACACCGGGCGCATGCACGCCTACGCCGATGTGCCCGAAGCGATTGAGTACGGCGAAAACTTCATCGTCCACCGCGAAGGGCCGGAAGCGACACCGTATCTGCCTAACGTGATCGTTAGCACCAATCCGCTGGTGCGTCCGGAGGACTACGGCATTCCGGCCAACGCGGAGCACTGGGACGAGCGCACGATCCGCAATATTAAAATGCCGTGGAGCAAAGTGAAGCAGACAAAAAATTTCCTGTGGGAGAAAGGCTTTCAGTTCTATTGCTTGACGCCCAAGACGCGCCACCGCGTCCATAGCGGCTGGTCCAACGTCGATTGGCATATGCTGATGGACTCGAACTTTGGCGATCCCTACCGGCTCGACAAACGCGCGCCCTGCGTCGGCGAACATCAACTGCACAT